>CAYQNT010000059.1:6549-16991 GCA_964418865.1 uncultured Rikenella sp. | reverse complement strand
CGCACGTCTGGCCTCCCTGCTACCACCGTCACTGGAATCTGTATTTTTCGTCAACTCCGGGAGTGAGGCAATAGAGGGTGCCATCAAGCTTGCCCGCAGGCAAACGGGCAGGAATGAGATCATCTACTTCCGCAATGCCTACCATGGATCAACTACCGGAGCCCTGAGCGTGCAGGGGTCGGAAATATATCGCAATGCCTTTAGACCACTTATGCCGTCAACAACCATGGCAGAGTTCAACTCCGGTGAGGCTGCCATGATGATCACCGGCAACACCGCTGCAGTACTGGTTGAGCCTGTTCAGGCTGAGGCAGGAGTGATACAGCCTGCCGGGAGCTTCCTCGCCGACATACGTGCTGCTTGTGACAGGCATGGTGCCATGCTGATCTTTGACGAGGTGCAGACAGGCTTTGGACGTACAGGAAGCCTCTTTTCGCTCTTCAGATATAATGTGATACCTGACATCCTTGTGCTGGCCAAAGCCCTCGGCGGAGGCATGCCGCTGGGCGCTTTTATTGCCTCACGGGAGGTGATGGCATCTCTTACCCATGATCCGGCACTAGGCCATATTACAACATTCGGGGGTCATCCGGTGTGCTGCGCAGCAGGACTGGCATCACTGGAGGTGATTATGTCAGGTAACCTGGCAGAGAAGGCCGGGGAGAAAGAACAGCTCTTCAGAGAGGAGCTTGCACCATTGCCTTTCAGGGAGATAAGGGGAGAGGGCCTGCTCCTTGCAGTAGTGCCGGAAGATAAAAAGATCATACCTGCACTCGTGTCACGAGCCCCGGAACACGGTCTTATGCTTGACTATTTTCTATTTTGTGATGAGGCATTCCGCATAGCACCGCCGCTGACAATATCACATGACGAGATACACCTCGCCTGCCAGCGACTGAGCAGCCTGATAGCAGCTGTCTCCTGACATTCCAACTCCTGCTAAAGCTGGTCGCCACTGCGTGCAGAATTGTCCCCACTGATATGCCTGAGAAGTCTGACTCCCGCCGTGTTCCGTCCAGCCAGATCTGAGAAGCCTGACTCCCGCCGTGTTGTGATCTGCCAGCGCATAGAAGCCATGCTGATGCCATGTCATAACTTAACGGCGGCTTAAAAAACTGACTGAATGTATAAGGAAACGATGAGCCGACTGACACTCTGTCAGACTTGCTGCCCTCGGCACACCCTTTGAACATTAGGGGCAGATTAAATCAGAAAACTATATAATATGGAAAAGGGTAAAATTGGAGTTACTACAGAGAATATTTTTCCAATCATTAAGAAATTTCTCTATTCAGATCATGAGATCTTTCTGAGGGAGCTGGTCTCCAACGCGGCAGATGCCACACAGAAACTAAAGACATTGTCATCAGCAGGCGAATTCAAAGGTGAGCTGGGCGAGATGAGGGTTAATGTCTCGTTCGATCCCAAGAAGAAAACCATTACTGTCTCGGACAATGGCATTGGTATGAGCGGTGAGGAGATAGACAAGTACCTGAATCAGATAGCTTTTTCGAGTGCCAATGAGTTCCTTGACAAGTACAAGGATCAGACTGGCGGCCTCATTGGTCAGTTCGGTCTGGGGTTCTATTCGGCATTCATGGTCTCCGACAAGGTGGAGGTAATATCAAAGTCATACCGTGAGGGTACCCCAGCTGTCAGATGGACATGTGACGGCAGTCCTGAATATACCCTCGAGGAGACAGAGAGGGCAGAACGTGGTACAGACGTGATACTTCATATAGATAAGGACTCGAAAGAGTTTGTTAATGAGCAAAGACTTGAGGGTCTGCTGAAAAAATATTGCAGCTTCCTTCCTGTGCCGGTACAGTTCGGCAATGAAAAGGAGTGGAAAGACGGTAAAATGGTAGACACCGGCAAACCGAAGGTGATCAACAACACTCATCCGGCATGGACACGTAAGCCGGCAGAGCTCAAGGATGAGGACTATAATAGTTTCTATCGTGAGCTCTATCCTATGGGTGAAGACCCTTTATTTCATATTCACCTTAACGTTGACTACCCCTTCAAACTCACAGGAATACTTTATTTTCCCAAAATAAGGAACAACTTTGAGATCCAGAAGAACAAGATACAGCTCTACTGCAACCAGGTATTCGTTACTGACTCCGTTGAAGGAATAGTACCTGACTTCCTGACATTGCTGCACGGCGTGATAGATTCCCCGGATATTCCTTTGAACGTGTCAAGGAGCTACCTGCAGAGCGACTCAAACGTAAAGAAGATATCGGGCCACATAACTAAGAAGGTGGCTGACAGGCTGGCTGACATCTTCAAGAAAGACAGGGGGACCTTTGAAAAGAAATGGGATGATCTCAAGCTTTTCATTGAATATGGCTTGATCACTGATGAGAAGTTCTTTGAGAAGGCCACTAAGTTTACCCTTTATAAGAACACAGCAGGTA
The DNA here is from genome assembly GCA_964418865.1 of uncultured Rikenella sp. Lineage (GTDB taxonomy): Bacteria > Bacteroidota > Bacteroidia > Bacteroidales > VadinHA17 > SR-FBR-E99. The sequence continues at coordinate 14,568 of CAYQNT010000059.1, read as the reverse complement.
AATACTTCACTTTTGAGGAGTACAACAAGATCATTGCTGAGAACCAGACTGACAAAGACAAGAAGCTTGTGCATCTTTACACCTCTGACCCCGTCGCCCAGCATACATATGTAGCCAAGGCCACGGAGAAGGGTTATGATGTTCTCGTACTTGACGGACAACTTGACACTCATCTAATAAATGCTATTGAGTCAAAGAATCCGGAATCAAGGTTTGTAAGGGTTGATAGTGACGTGATTGAGAATCTTATCAAAAAGGATGAGAGCCATGCCTCGAAGCTCACCCGGTCACAGTCAGATGATATAGCGAATGTGTTCCGTAGTCAGGTGGCTGACAGCGACAAGGCACGTTTCAATGTGAGATCTGAAAACCTCGATGAGAATGACCTGCCGCTGGTGATCACCCAGAGTGAGTTCATGCGCAGGATGAAGGATATGGCACAGTTTGGGGGTGGATACTCATTCTACGGAGAGATGCCTGACAGCTTCGACCTCGTGTTGAATACCAACCATCCGCTTGTGATTACACTGGCCGAAGAGCTCGACAAGGAGCATACTGATGAGCTTATGAAAAACAGTGCCGAGATAGACAAGACCAGGGTTGCGGTGGAGTTCATGGAGAAGGAGCATGCCAAAAAGAAACCCGAGGAGGTCTCTACCTTTGAGAAGGATGATCTGGAAAAACTCCGCGGTGAGCTGAAAGAACTTGAGGCAAAGAGGAATACCATCCTGTCAGGATTCGGTGCCGGACAAAAGTCTGTGAAACAGCTGATAGACCTTGCCATGCTTGCAAACAATATGCTAAAGGGAGAGGCACTGAGCACGTTCGTAAAGCGAAGCATCAGCCTGCTTTAGAAGTATACTGTAAATAATTGAGGTTAATGGAGGAGGTTGTCTTATGACAACTTCCTTTTTTTATCCCATTATGCGGGCCAGCTCTGACTTGATAAAGCTGATAGCTGCCCGGCAGGGCTCACTCTCTAATTCCATCATCTCCTCAAGAAGAAGGCGTGACAGCTCTTCACCATCAGCGGTCGGAGGCAGTTGCGTGGCAACTCTGTTTATCAGACTGACAACCGTACCACGTGCGTTTTTAACCATCTCCCAGCCTTCGTTGCTCATGTATATCTGCTGCGAGAGATTGTGCTCATATTCGCTCCTCACATTGGTGACAAGAGCTGAGTGTAATTGTTGTGCCGTCATATCTTGTCTCGCGGTACGCATAATAAGAGACTCTGGTGAGATCCGCTCCAGGAACAGCACCACACGCTCATAGGCCTGCAGCTTTACTGGTATCACAGTCTTCACGGTCTGCAGAAGAAGGTCCTGCCGCCTCATCTCCTGATCGTTGCGTAGCATTTTATCAATAACAAGCCATGCGGTGATCATTACCAGCAGCGCCGGCAGAAATATTTTAAGTATGTCAAGGACTGTTTCCATGGTACCGGTATTTTATGTCTGTTTCGCCTGCAAATTAAGCATTTTTATTCAAGGCTGAAGATTGAATCCTACACTGTTATAACCATTTTTATTCAGGGAAGTCTATCATACTACGCACTGTTATAAACCCTTTTCTATTCCATTATTAACTGTTACATTTGGCTTTTCCGCAAAGAAATCGATAAATAATTATTATTATGGAGCATATCAGCAAGAGGGTGCAGTCACTCTCAATATCACAGACACTGGCCATGGCGCAGAAGAGCCGTGAACTTAAGGAACAGGGTATTGATGTAATCAGCCTCAGTCTCGGGGAACCTGATTTCAACACTCCTGACGACGTCAAGGAAGCGGCCAAGAAGGCTATTGACGAAAACTATTCTTTCTATCCGCCTGTACCCGGCTATCTTGACCTCAGACAGGCCATATCCCGTAAGTTTAAGGAGGAGAACGGGCTTGACTATACGCCGGAGCAAATTATAGTGTCGGCTGGAGGGAAGCACACCTTAATTAATATCATGATCTCTGTTGTTGATCCCGGTGAAGAGGTGATACTGCTCGCACCTTACTGGGTGAGCTATCTTGATCATGTCATATTTGCAGAAGGCAAGCCGGTCATCGTGCAGACAACCATTGAGAGCGACTTCAAGGTCACCCCCGAACAGCTTGAGGCTGCTATTACACCTAAAACACGCGTGGTTCTTTTTAACTCTCCCTCTAACCCCACGGGCATGGTCTATACTCATGATGAGATGGCCGGTCTGGTCAGGGTACTCGAGAAATATCCACAGATAATCATTATCTCTGATGAGATTTATGAGCATATAACCTTCTCCGGAAAGCATATCAGCCTCGCCACATTCAGCTCAATAACTGACAGGGTGGTGACGGTTAACGGCGTCTCGAAAGGTTACGCCATGACAGGTTGGCGAATAGGCTACATGGGCGCTCCACTGTGGCTGGCAAAGGCATGCAACAAGCTGCAGGGACAGTTCACCTCAGGGGTCTGCTCAATAGCACAGAGAGCAGCACTGGCAGCTGTCACTTCGAAAAGCGATTCGAGAGTAAAGATGCGTGAGGCATTTCTTCGTCGCAGAGACCTGATTTGCAAGCTATTGGGAGATGTTCCCGGACTCAAGGTAAGCGTACCCCAGGGAGCCTTCTATGTCATGCCGGACATAAGCAACTTCATCGGCAAAAGTTACAACGGCAAGATGATGAACAACGCCGATGATATCACCTTCTTCCTTCTGGCAGAGGCAAGAGTGGCATTGGTCAGCGGCAGCGCCTTCGGATCGGATAACTGCATAAGGATATCCTATGCTACCTCGGATGAACGTATAACGGAAGCGGTGCGCCGGATAAAGGAGGCACTGGCTAAGCTGGGGTAAAGTTTGTAACCCGGATATTAAAACATCAGGTCATTATTGAAGCTCCTCGCAGTAGCTGCGAGGAGCCAATCCGATATCTGGCGGATGAGCTCATCGAAGCCAATGAGCTCACATAATTTAGTACTTGTTGTAAGAAATTATCTCTCCTGCAGGTTTGCGTGATTTGTTCCTCAGCTGGTTGTCAGTGTAACCAACAGAGAGAACAAGCTCAACCTTCTTTGACTTAGGTATACCAAGCAGCTTCTTTATTTTATTCTCATCAAACCATCCTACTATGCACGAGCCAAGCCCCTCTGCAGTAGCTTGATATGCCATTGAGGCTGTGGCTATGCCGATGTCGATAAGGGAATAGTCCCTCTTCTTAATCAGATCGCCTGCCCTGGATGAGAAATTAGATTTTTCCCTGATAATGACTATCAGCACAGGAGCCTGAATGACAAAGGCGTTCATTCGCAGAACCTCCGATTCTGTAGCTGCTGCCACTCCCTTCCTCAGCTCATGGTCATCAACCACTATGAAATGCCATGGCTGGCCGTTGCAGGCAGAGGGGGAGAGCCTGCCTGCCTCGGTTATCCTCTCTATCTTCTCTTTCTCAACCGGCTTATCCAGATACTTTCTGTCGCTCTGCCTGCGGTTTACCAGACTGAGCATATCATTACCGTCAATCATGCGGAGTGTGATCAATAATTCTGTGCAAAAACCTCGCTGTAGTTGAACGGATGAAGGCATGCCGGGCAGTTCTTCAGTGGCTTAGTGCCGAAATGCACATAACCGCACTTACGGCAATACCAGAAGACCTTCTCATCACGTTCAAAGACCTTGTTGCCCATGACGTTGGCAAGCAGCTTACGGTAACGCTCTTCATGCACCTTCTCAGCGGATGATATGGTCTTGAAAGCAACGGCTACATCCTTGAATCCCTCCTCCTCAGCTATCTTTGCAAACATTGGGTATAGCTCTGACCACTCTTCATGCTCCCCGTCGGCAGCAGCCTCAAGGTTTTCACTGGTGGTTGAGATTTTTCCGGCCGGATAGGAGGCAGTGATCTCTACCATCCCTCCCTCAAGAAACTTGAAGAAGCGTTTGGCATGCTGCTGCTCCTGCATTGCCGTCTCAAGAAAGATGGCTGCAATCTGCTCATAACCCTCTTCCTTTGCCACCTTGGCTGCAAATTCATAACGGTTTTTTGCCTGTGACTCACCTGCAAATGCCTTCAGGAGATTCTTCTCTGTACGGGTTCCCTTTATACCTTCCATATTATTCGATTTTAAGTTGTGATTAGTAGGAATATTTTGATAAAAATAGCATAAAAATTAATTCGCCGGCATACCTTATTCAGGATATAGGAACATGGTATGCGGGCTATGATGCGTTACGACCGGAGTGGCCAATATTACTTTTTTCTTCGCTTGATAAATCTCTTCTCCTCCCCTTTAAGGAGTCGTTTTATATTCGGTAAATGAGTGATGATAACGGCCACTGCCACCAATACCGAGAAGATTATGAATATGGTTGAGCCGGTGTGGAAGAGTGTCACCAGTAGCACCGGGAACATAGCTACTGCAGTCATTGAACTCAGTGATACATAACCGCTTATCAGAAGCACAATCAGGAAAATGCCCGCACATGTTAGTGTCAGCAATGGATGCAGTGAAAGAAGCACCCCGAAGGTTGTTGCTACTCCCTTGCCTCCGCGAAACCCTGCAAAGAGGGGGAAGACATGGCCCAGAATAGCTGCCATGCCACATATTATCTGAAGAATCAACAACTGTTCTGATCCGTCGGTGGCAGCATCCAGGAATACCGGCAGGGAAGCTGCCAGCCATCCCTTGAAGAGGTCAAAGAGCAGGACAGGGATGCCTGTTTTCCAGCCGAGCACCCTGACAGTGTTTGTGGCACCGGCGTTGCCGCTGCCATGCTCCCGGATGTCAATGCCATGAAATATCTTTCCTGCCCAGACAGCACTTGGTACTGAGCCTGCAAGGTACGCCAGAATGATGGCAACGATTGAAAGTGATATGACCATTTATATACTGTTAAGGCTTTGGTCCCGAAGATACGAGTTTTGCCGTTTCAGTGTTAGATGTGAACTTGCTGAAATTCTTTATGAATTTTTCTGCCAGGGCCGATGCGGCCTTCGTCCACTCTTCTTTGCTTGCCCATTTTTGCCTGGGATCAAGCAGGTCAGCCGGCACTCCGGGTACGGTGGTAGGGATGCTAAACTCAAAGACCGGGAGTGTGACGTACAGAACATCGGTTATTGACTTGTTGAGGATAGCGTCAATTATCTTCCTTGTTGACGGCAGGTCAATACGCTTGCCGGTTCCATAAGGCCCGCCCATCCAACCCGTGTTGACAAGCCAGGCCTCAGCTTTGTGGGCTTTCATCTTTCGCGTCAGCTCACGGGCGTATATTATCGGATCAAGGAGCAGGAAGGCAGCGCCAAAACATGCTGAGAATGATGGCACAGGCTCCTTGATTCCTCGTTCAGTGCCCGCAACCTTAGCAGTGTAACCGCTGAGGAAATAATACTGTGTCTGCTCTTCCGTGAGCCTGGCTACAGGAGGTAGTACCCCAAAGGCATCAGCCGTGAGGAAGATCACAGTGGTGGCATGACCCGCTTTTGACACAGGTCTGACAATGTTGTCAATATGATATATGGGGTACGAGACCCTGGTATTCTCTGTTTTGGCAGCGCTGTTGAAGTCTATTTCACCTTTATCATCCACCACCACATTCTCCAGAAGCGCATCACGTCTGATAGCCCTGTATATGTCAGGCTCGTTCTCTTTACTCAGGTTAATGGTCTTGGCATAACAGCCGCCCTCAAAGTTGAAGATGCCGTCATCATCCCATCCGTGCTCATCGTCACCTATAAGAGCTCTCTCAGGGTCAGTTGATAGAGTTGTCTTACCGGTACCGGAGAGCCCGAAAAAGATTGCCACATCTTTGTTTTTGCCTACGTTGGCTGAACAGTGCATTGCAGCTATCTTCTTCAGCGGGAGGTAGTAATTCATGACTGAGAAGATCCCTTTTTTCATCTCGCCACCGTACCACGTTCCACCAACAACCGCCATTCTCTCTGTGAGGTTGAAAAGCACAAAGTTCTCAGAGTGCATGCCAAACTGTTTGTACTCCGGATTAACCGTCTTGGATGCCATAAGCACAACAAAATCAGCTTCAAAACTTTTTAGTTCCTCCTCAGTGGGACGGATGAACATATTCTTTACAAAGTGAGCCTGCCATGCAACTTCCATGATGAATCTTACACTGAGCCTCGTCTCCTTGTTGCTCCCGCTGTAACAGTCCATGACATAGAGCTTTTTGCCGGTGAGCTGCTTGCTGGCAATCTTCTTGCAATGCTCCCAGGCCTCCTGCGTAAGTGCCTTGTTGTCTGACACAGGTGAGCTTTCCGATTTCCACCAAACAGTATCCTCCGTTGTGCTATCCAGCACAACATACTTGTCTTTTGGCGACCGCCCGGTAAAAACCCCGGTATCAACAGCAATCGCTCCCGTGTTTGTTAGTACTCCTTTTTCATAGCCTTCAAGGCCCGGCGAGAGCTCTTCCTCAAAAAGAAGTTCATAAGATGGATTATAAGTTATTCCTTTGACACTGGCTATGCCATACTGCTTTAAGATTTCTGCGGACATCATGATAGATATGTTTTAGAGCTCCATCAAAGTTAATAATATTAAGTATAAAAAGGAGCCAATAAAAGACTGATCCTGCATGTGAAAAAACTTATCATCAGTGTAATACGAATAATTATCTTTAAGTGCCAATAAATGAGACAATGAGAACGACATTACTTTGTATTATTTTGCTTATCCCGATTTCTCTTAGTTCACAGGATATCAGGATCAAAAACGTTACCAGGGTCAGGCCTGAGGACAAAGGATCATACCTTCTTTCAGGCGTTGTGCCTGGGACACGTACCCTGCTGGTTGCAGGCGAAGGCTACAAGGGATTATCTATCCTTGACACCCGCAGGGGTAGAGTCAGCGTCATCAGTGATGAGGCAGGGGCAGGTTATGAACCTGCAGTGACAGCTGACGGAAAAAGAGTGTTATTCAGGTCAGACAGTTATTCCGACAACAGGAAATACTCATCAATACAGAGTTATGATATTGAATCCGGAGTGAGCCAGATTCTGCTTGACCAAGAGAGAGATGTTCTTCCGCCGGCTGTCTCAGAAAATGCGGTACTCCTGAAATCGGAAAATGAGCAACGGATTGAGAACTATGGCACATCAATGACAAAGGGAACGGGTGGGGGAACATTCGTTGTAATAGAGGATATGATGCCTGTCCTTTACCGGGGAGACGAGAGAAAGCCTCTCATGCCAAATGGTGATGGTTTTTATATCTGGGCATCGCTCTCTCCTGACAAGACAATGATACTGTACAACTATCAGGGACGGAATACCTATATATGTGATATGGAGGGGAAGGTGCTTCATGACCTCGGGACAATAAATGCTCCCCGCTGGTTCAATGATCAGATAGTCATAGGAATGGATGACCAGGATGACGGACACAGGATAACCTCATCGGAACTGGTCTATTACTCCCTGGCCGAAAAGACGAGAAAAGTTCTGACGAGCACTTCGGAAAGATCGGAGATGTTCCCCTTTGCGTTTGGCAATAAAAAGATTGCCTTCACCACTGACAACGGAGAGATTTATGTCATGAAAATAAGGATCAGATGAGAAATCGGTTCGTATTGGTACCGGCATCAATGAATCAGTTGAGGAGTCGGTTCGGATCGGTACCGGCAGCCCTGAATCAGACTAGGAGTCGGTTCCGATGGGTACCCGCAGTTCTGCGTCAGACGAGGAGTCAGTTCAGATGGGTAGTGGCAGGCCTGATTTTGCTGATGACTTTTCCGGCGCACGGTCAGAAAGCCGATTTCACGGGAGTGAAAATATTCATCAACCCGGGTCACGGGGGCCATGACGGTGATGACAGACACATGGTGGCGACTGACTTCTGGGAGTCTGACGGTAATCTTGAAAAGGGCCTGTTCCTGAGAGATATTCTTCAGGCCCGCAAAGCGACGGTATACATGTCACGAACTACTAATTATACCTCTGATGGCCGCGTCCTTCTTACCGTGATAGGAGAGATGGCCAATACTTTCAATGCTGACTTCTTGTAATTTATCCTCACCAAGCAAATTAACTTCAC
>CAYQNT010000059.1:5904-6539 GCA_964418865.1 uncultured Rikenella sp. | reverse complement strand
ATGCTGACTTCTTCCTCTCAATTCACAGCAACGGCTTTGACGGCACCCGCAACCAGCCGCTGGTGCTCTTCAGAGGATATGATGACCAACCGGCAATTCCCGCCTCCAAGGTGCTGGCCGGAATATTATGGGATAAACTCTTTGAAAAAAGTAATTGCTGGACTCATACCTCAAAATGGGTAAAGGGAGATTTTACCTTCTACCCGGAATGGGACAACGCCGGACTGGGAGTGTTAAGGGTTTTGAACATGCCCGGGGTTCTGTCTGAAGGATCATTCCACGATTACATAGCTGAAGGATGGCGACTGAGGAATAACAACCACCTGCACCATGAGTCCTGGTCTATGCTAAGGGCTATGCAGGAGTTCTGGAATGTCGCCCAGGAACCGACAGGTATCATTGCCGGCACGGTCAGAGACCAGCTCACCTCACCACCCTATTATTTTAAACCGGGAACACGGGATGAGCATATGCCAATCAACGGTGCGGTGGTCACCCTGATGCCACTGAACAGATCAGTCACGCTTGACAACCTGAACAATGGCTTTTTTATGTTTGACTCATTGCCCCCGGGTAACTATGAGGTGATATGCAGCGGCATGGCTGACTTCAACAATGACACTATCCCCGTAACG
>CAYQNT010000059.1:5344-5891 GCA_964418865.1 uncultured Rikenella sp. | reverse complement strand
TAGCCGCAAAGACCACCCTTGCCGATTTCCTGCCATCATTTGATATCGCCAAAATTCCGGTGGTGACAAAATTTACACCGGTAACTACTGACTCTCTTCCGTTCAACCAGGTCTTCACCTTTACCTTCAATGTGCCGATGAACAGGAATGCTGTTCAGACATCGATGGTCATTGAACCTGCGGTCCCTCTTCTTTATCAGTGGGATGAGAAGGGAAAGGTTCTCACCGTCAGGCCTGAGACAGGATTCGCCAGCAAGACGCCGTATTTGATGAAGCTGACGACTTCAGCCTGCTCATTCTGGAATGTTCCGTTGCAGTCGGAGTACCAGGAAAACTTTGTGACAAAGTCGCGCACAAAACTTGTCATTGAAGAGATATGGCCATCGTCGGGATTGACGGCCGTCACTCTCTATCCGCGGATCACAGTCAGGTTTGATGCACCGGTTGATCATTTATCAGCTTCTGATGGTATCAGGCTCATTAACAGTCAGTCGGAGGCTGCCGTCAAGCTGCGCGAGACATTTACCTCATCCGGGGGCAAGGGCAC
>CAYQNT010000059.1:0-5334 GCA_964418865.1 uncultured Rikenella sp. | reverse complement strand
CACATACAGTTTCGAGCTTTCACAGCCGCTGCAGCTGAACAGCCAGTACCGCATTGTACTTGATGCCACCGTGAAGGATATCGCAGGAATTACCGTCGGAACTGCCAGGGAGGTCTCTTATACCACCCGGACTAAAGCCTATCAGGCCGGAAACGTGATTGAGTCTTTTGACAATATATCATCTTTCTGGGATCCGGATGCCAGCGGTAGCACCATCGGTACCGACAACCCGTTGACAACCTTCACCGCTTCCAATACTATCTTCAGGTCTGGGTCCGCTGCCGGCAGGCTCGATTATGTCTTCACCGGGCAGGGTGGGGGAGTATGCCGGGTGTTTGACAAAGAGAAGCCTTCCATAGGGAGCAGTACCGCTAATCTGTTTGCTATGTGGGTCTATGGTGATCTCAGCCGCAATCAGCTTGAGTACTGGTTTTATTCACCGGGAACAGTCAACCAGATTGTTGCTGTTGACGAGATAGATTGGGCAGGATGGGATCTGATTCCAATTCCATTCAGCGCCATTGGCGGCAGCGGCGACTGGCAGTATCACAGTCTTGTGGTAACGCAGATTGCCGGTGCGGCAAAGAGCGGCACAATGTATTTTGATGATGCCATGGTCATCACCCCCACGGCTATAGAAGATGAGGAATATCTTGATAACGGATTGCTCCTTTATCCCAACCCCCTGCAGACGGAGGGAAGGGTTACTTTCTTCCTTCAGTCGCCCTGTCATACCGAATTAAACCTCTACTCGTCCGATGGCAGTCTGGTGGCAAACCTCCTCAGCGGTTACCGCGACGCGGGAACACAGACGGTTGAATGGAGTCCATCACCATCACTGGCTCCCGGGGTCTATACTCTCAGGCTCAGCCTCCGGGAGGAGGGTAAGACGCTCTGGCGTCACACTTCGCAAAGGTGGGTGGTGCTCAGGTAAGGTCTGTCGCTGCGCTCCGTATGAAGTCTGAGGGTCTGATGTCTGTCGCTTCGCTCTGTCTGAAGGTCTCGCGGACTGAAGACTGAAGACTGAAAACTGTGGACTGGCAGTCTGAGGGTCTGATGTCTGTCGCTGCGCTCCGTATGAAGGTCTCGCGGACTGAAGACTGAAGACTGAAAACTGTGGACTGGCAGTCTGAGGGTTCCTTAGATTTGCCTCGTAAGATTAAACTAAAAGTAATTGTTGTATTTGACCCATAGCTGGTCACCCAGCAGCCAGTATCTCTCTACTGACTTTTCAGCCATATCAACAGAATACTTTGTCAAGGCCTGTATTGCAGCATCAGGGTTCTTCTTATAGAGTGATACCATCTCTTTTTCGAAACCTGCCTGATCAGCGAAAGCTTTTGATTCAATCTCCTTCCATACCTCTTCCACATCTTTACTCATAACATTGTACCTGAATCCGCAAAGCTTGCTAACCCTTCTGAATGACCACCATGCACAATCATGACTATACTCTCTTCTGCCATCAACCATATATGAATCAGGCATTTTTGTAATACCACAATAGAAAGGCGTATGGGGTGTAGTACACGGATTATCATATCCTAACCATACCACTCCGCCTATTGCATCGGGCAACCAGTTTCTGCTTTGTGTAATCTGTACATATGTTGCTCTTGCACATGCAATAGTACGTTCTGATGGAATCCTAAGCATCGTTCGTAGGTCGGAGTTCAGAAAAGGATTAGCGATCGGACTCTTTATAACATTTCCCTCGCGATCCCTGGTCTCCATGGTAGCAGTCATATCATAAGGAGTATTCTGATAATAATTCCTGAACATATCAAGCACATCATTAACCGTCAGTTTTTTTTCAGCCTTTACTGAAAATGGATAGTTTTCAGCGTTAGGGTCAAGCTTGAGCGAGGGAGCTGCCAGATTCAATGCTATCCATTCGCGACGCCTGCATCCCATACTGTTGCGGTCGGCATAAGCATAGCAGAACTCAAACGGCTTGCCACTCTTACTGCTCCACCAACCCATCTCCTCAGCCAGTGAAAACACATTGTCAGAAGCCATATAATTCTTAGTGTCTTTCAGATCAATGGTCCGTATTCTACTGGCGTTGGCAGAAACACCAACCTCATCATCAGGGATTCTTACTGCAGCCCATACCGCACCTATTTTCCCTTTTCCGGGGCCCAATATCTCAAAATGCCAAACCTCATTTGGATCTGAAAAAGTTAAGCATTCACCTGAGTCATTATACCCGTATTCCTTTGTGAGTTCATCAATAACCATAATAGCCTCGCGACAGGTTTTAGCCCTCTCAAGGGCAAGACGATAAAGCTCTGGACAATCTATCATTCCGGCACTTGACATCAGCTCACGCCTGCCTCCGAAAGTTGTTTCACCAATAGCAAGCTGATGCTCATTCATTATCGGATAGGCAGCATTTATATAAGCATATGTTTCACGGGCCTGCTTGATTAACCCGGCTTCAAGAGTATTGGGATCCTTCGGACCTGAAGAGCGTTTGGGATCAATGTAAACGGGAGTCTTCTCCCCTGCTTTATATTTCCTGTTGGGAACTACGTTTATCCATGTTCTGTCAGTACCGCTGTCACATGTATGGGAGGTCATTGTTGAACCGTCAGCGGTTGCAGCCTTTCCCACCATTATACTTGTACAGTTGTCATACTCAACATCAGGAACAATCTCCGTATTTTGACTGGTGCTGTAACTGCTTAGCAGGACAGAGGTCAGGAACAGGAGAGAAAATGCGAAGAGCTGTTTTTTAATTGAGGTCATAATTATAGATTTAGAAAAGATGATTCACCCCTGAGCATCCACGTGAAAGCCAAGGTTGAAGGCAAAGTTACAATCTTATCAGATACGCTAAATATGTTCTTGGAAACAAAATGAACCTTGCTTGTTCAAAGCTCTTTGACTTATTTTTCAGTGCGTTATACCAGGGGCAGACTGTTTGTCACGAAGGTATTGAGAGTAGCCGGAAAATGAAATAGAAGGGAAACTATTCAATTTCCCTCCTATTATCTTGTTTCAGTAATTCAGGTTACTTCTTCTGTGCCTTGATGGCTGACTGTGCTGCTGCAAGCCTGGCTATCGGAACCCTGTAGGGTGAACAGCTCACGTAGGTGAGACCGTTCTTGAAGCAGAACTCCACCGATGCGGGATCGCCGCCCTGCTCACCGCAGATACCAATCTTGAGGTTGGGACTTGTTGCACGTCCTTTCTCACAAGCCATGGTGATGAGCTGACCTACACCCTCCTGATCAATAGTCTGGAACGGGTCGGCAGCAAGCATCTTCTTGTCAAGGTAGTCATTCAGGAAGCCACCGATATCATCACGGCTGAACCCGAAGGTCATCTGCGTCAGGTCATTGGTACCAAACGAGAAGAACTCGGCTGTCTTTGCCATCTCGTCAGCGAGGAGACAGGCACGTGGTATCTCTATCATGGTGCCGTACTTGCAATCGATCTTGCTGAGGCCGAACTTCTTGCATACGTCAGCACTGATCTTGTCAAAGATCTTCTTGGTGACATCCAGCTCAGACACATCGCAGGTCACTGGTACCATCAGCTCAGGAAGCGGATTCATGCCCTCTTTCAGGAGCTCTGCGGCAGCTTCGAACATAGCGCCAATCTGCATCTCGGTAACTTCAGGATAGGTGATGCCAATTCTGACACCGCGGTGACCCATCATCGGGTTTGACTCATGCAGTGCCTCACCGCGTTTCATTACGGTTTCAACACTGATACCCAATGCCTTGGCAAGCTCTGCCTGCTTCTCCGCACCCTGTGGAACAAATTCATGCAGTGGCGGATCTAGGAGACGGAAGGTGACGGGAAGTCCGTCCATGGCCTTCAGAGTCCCTTTCATATCCTTCTTCACAAACGGGAATAGCTCATTAAGGGCTCCTCTGCGCTCTTTCTCACCATCACTGAGTATCATCTTGCGCAGCAAAAAAAGTGGCTGCTCTGATCCCTTTCCGTAGAACATATGCTCCGTACGGAAGAGTCCGATACCCTCGGCTCCGAACTCACGTGCCATCTGTGCATCATCAGGGTTGTCACAGTTGGTGCGGACACCCATGGTGCGGTTCTTGTCAACAAGCTTCATGAAAGACTGGAACCTTGGGTTCTCAGATGCATCCATAAGCGTCATTGCTCCTGTATAGACGAATCCTCTTGTGCCGTTAAGGGTGATAAGGTCTCCCTCCTTTAGCACAACACCTGATCCTGTTATTTTTGCTGTCTTGGTTTTAACGTCAACGTGCATTCCTCCTGCACCAACGATGCAGCACTTGCCCCAGCCGCGTGCTACCAGGGCAGCGTGGGAGGTCATGCCACCACGGGCGGTAAGAATACCCTCTGCGGCACGCATGCCTTCAACGTCTTCAGGGTTAGTCTCTTCGCGTACGAGAATTACCTTCTCGCCCTTACGGTTCCATGCCACGGCATCTTCAGCTGTGAAGACAATTTTGCCTACTGCTGCGCCTGGACCGGCGGGAAGACCTTTTACCAGAGGAGTAACCTTCTTCTCTGCTGCAGGGTCACAGATCGGGTGGAGAAGCTCGTCAAGCTGTGCCGGGGCAACGCGCATGACGGCAGTTCTTTCATCAATAAGTCCTTCCTGAAGCATGTCCATGGCCATGTTCAGCGCTGCTGTGCCTGTGCGCTTGCCGGCACGGCACTGAAGCATATAGAGAACATTTTCCTGTATGGTGAACTCGATGTCAAGCATGTCACGGAACGACTTCTCCAGAATATTGCGGATGTTATCAAGTTCCTTGTAGGTGACGGGCATGGTCTCCTGCATACTGTGCAGATGCTTATTCTGCTCATTCTTGGTGTCATCGTTGAGAGGATTCGGGGTGCGTATACCGGCTACTACGTCTTCTCCCTGGGCATTGACAAGCCACTCTCCGTAGAACAGGTTCTCACCCGTTGCCGGGTTACGGGTAAAGGCTACGCCTGTGGCTGATGAGTCTCCCATGTTACCAAATACCATCGCCTGTACGTTGACAGCGGTGCCCCATGCGTCTGGAATACCCTCAATACGACGGTATGATACTGCTTTCTTGCCATTCCAGCTCTTGAAAACTGCCTTGATGCTTCCTTCAAGCTGCTCACGGGCATCATCCGGAAACTCTTTCCCTAAAGATTGCTTGATCTTCTTTTTGAAGTTATCAGCAAGCTGCTTCATCTCATCAGCAGTGAGATCGGTGTCAGACTTGTAACCCTTGCTCTGCTTGAACGCATCAAGCATCTCGTCAAGCTGCTTGCGTATACCGTGGCCTTCAGCAGTTTCAATGCCTTCTGCCTTTTCCATCACAACATCGGCATACATCATTATGAGACGGCGGTATG
>CAYQNT010000058.1:0-17055 GCA_964418865.1 uncultured Rikenella sp. | reverse complement strand
TACCACCGTAGAACTGTTAATAACACCTGAAATTTATATAAACTGATTAGTTACCAAAATTTAAATCTTCAGTGTTGCACTTTACGTGCATAATTCATAAATTTATGGTGCATTTCCTCTTTTAGTGTGTAACATAAATTCAGAGTCATGCTGGTCAAGACCTTCAGCGCTGCCGTATTCGGCATTGAGGCAGTTCCCGTAACCATCGAGGTTGATGTTACCCGTGGTGTTCGTTACATGCTTGTCGGGCTGCCCGATGCTGCCGTCAAGGAGAGTCAGCAACGGATTGAATCGGCATTACGGGCTGCAGGACTGCACTGGCCAGGCAGGCAGGTCACTATCAATATGGCTCCGGCCGATATCCGCAAGGAGGGTTCTTCGTATGATCTTCCGCTTGCAGTGGGCATCCTTGCAGCTGCCGGGATGATTCCCTGTGGCAGTCCAGTAACCGATCGGGCCGACACCTCTGACGCTTATGCCTGTGATTGGCTGGTCACCAGCGGCAGTCCATCTGCCGGCCGGGTGGCCAACAGAATCAACACTGGTGTTGCCGGCGCGGCTCCCGCCAGCAGGCTTGATGGAATGCTGCTCACCGGTGAGCTATCACTTGATGGTGCCATCAAGCCTGTCAGGGGTGCGCTGCCCATGGCTCTGCAGGCGCGCGCCTCAGGGTTCCGCGGCATGATTGTGCCGGCAGATAACGCCCATGAGGCAGCAGTCGTTGACGGCATTGACGTATACGGTGTCACCAGCCTTCAGGAGGTGATCAGTTATCTGAGCGGAGGCACTGACATGCAGCCTGTAAAGGTGGACTTGAAAGCTCTCTTCAGTCGTGAGGGTAACATTTATGACTCTGACTTTGCTGATGTCAGGGGGCAGGAGAATGTAAAGCGGGGTCTGGAGGTGGCTGTTGCCGGATCTCATAATGCCATTATGATAGGTCCTCCGGGGTCAGGTAAGACCATGCTTGCCCGTCGTCTTCCCTCAATACTGCCTCCACTTACCCTTGAGGAGGCTCTAGAGACTACAAAGATACACTCGGTGGCAGGTAAGACAGACAGCCACCTCTCGCTGATGATACGCCGCCCTTTCCGCAGTCCGCATCATACCAGCTCAAATATTGCCATGGTTGGCGGGGGAGGCGTGCCACAGCCTGGGGAGATCAGCCTGGCACACAACGGCGTACTTTTCCTTGACGAGCTTCCGGAGTTCGCCCGCAACGTACTTGAAGTGCTCCGGCAACCTCTTGAAGACAGGGTGATCACCATCTCGCGTGCCAGAATGAGCTGTAGCTTCCCGGCATCATTCATGCTTATCACCTCCATGAACCCCTGTCCGTGCGGCTTCTATAACCATCCCGCCAGGGAGTGCACCTGCGCACCCGGCATGGTACAGAGATACCTTAACCGCATCTCGGGACCGCTGCTTGACCGTATTGACATTCACATTGAGGTGGTGCCGGTTGATTATGAAAAGATGGCTGGTGCGGCTCAAGCTGAATCATCTTCAGCCATTCGCGCCAGGGTTATGAGGGCACGCGATATACAGTCAGCACGCTTTGCCGGCAGCGAAGGCATTTATTGCAATTCCCAGATGACATCCGCAATGATACGGCGCCATTGTCATATTGACGACACAGGAGGAAGACTTCTGAGGGCAGCGATGGAGATGCGGGGCCTCTCAGCCAGAGCATATGACAGGATATTGAAAGTGGCCCGGACCATTGCAGATCTTGACGACTCTGAAGAGATCCGTCCCGACCATCTCTCAGAGGCAATAAACTACCGTAATCTCGACCGGGAAGGGTGGGCCGGATAAAAAAGCATATAGATATTTTTTAACAGATTTCTTTTTGCTTAATTTGTGACCGCGGAAAGGTATTATTTCATTTCGATCGGGAAGTATGGGACTTATAAGCAAATTAAGACAAAAGCTGTCGGATGAACATTTAATGTTTGCCTACCGGGGCGAGGTTACAGGTGATAACTCTGTAGGTCTTCTGACACTGCTCGAGAGAGAGATGGAGGTTTCTGATTTCAGCCTCCTGGGTCGCAAACGACTATTCATGTTTGTCCTTGAGAACCTGCAGAACATCACAAGGCACGGCGTAAGCAAGAGTGAGGAGATCACCTCGCTGGTAGTCTACAACAAGACTGCCGACGGCTATACCGTCAGCACTGGCAACGCCCTGAAAAAGAGTGAGGTAACAGGATTAAGGAGAAGCCTGGAAAAGATCAATAACCTCGAGCCCGACAAGATAAGGGAGGTTTACAGGGCCATGCTACAGGACTCCATCATAGGAACAAAGGGCGGGGCAGGGCTGGGCCTGATGGAGATGGCCAGGAAGACGGGCAACAAGCTTAATTATGATTTCCTTCCTATTGATGACAAATATTCATATTTCATTCTAAGCAAGACGGTTGATGCCGGCGGTAAGGATATAAGTGAACCCAGAGGTAAAACTGGCGCTTTTGACACCAAAAAAATAGTCCAGCTTGAACGCATGATGAAGTCAAACAATATCTTCTTCATCTGGGCTGCGCCGCTGACAAATGCCATAAGCAAGGAGCTGCTTAACTTCAGTGAGACAGCCATGCGGGAGGCGGAGCTTGAGCACAACCTGCACAAACGCGTCTTCGCCACCCTTATCGAGCTGCTTCAGAACGTTGCACAGCACAGTCCGGGGTACGAGGCTGAGATGAAGCACGGAATACCCCTGGCAATGATCAGGAAGACTGCAGCGTCATTCATAATCACTTCAGGGAACCTGATCAGGAAGAGTGACACTGACCACCTCATTCAAAAGCTTGACATGGTCAACCGTTATGATGAGGAAGGTCTGAAGAGACTTCTCAAGGTTGCTCTTATGGGTCAGGATATGTCGAAGGTATCAACCGGTTACATGGGTCTTCTTGAGATGGCACGTCGCTCAGGAGGCAGGCTGACCTACAAATTCGATGAGATCAATGATGAGTACTCCTATTACACCATTACCGTCAGGGTCAGGGCTAAGGGACTAAAGGCTCACTGATCAGGGTAAGGTCTTTACCGTCATATACTGCGTAGCTTGTACGGCAGCTGAACCAGTCGCCAAGTATTATCATTCTCCTTCCCTCTTCGTCGAATGTCAGAGGCAGATGCCTGTGTCCATAGATGTAATAGCGTGCCCCGCATCCCCCGGCGGCGATGCTTCTTGTATGTCGTATCAGATCCTCCTTCTCCTCACCTAAAAAGGGGAGTGAAACATGCTTGGCCAACCTGCTGCTGCTTGACCAGGCATGTCCCAGTGCCATGCCGTAGCGGGGATGGAGAGCAGAGTAGAGAACCCGTCCGGTCTTACTGTGGAACAGGGAGAACAGCATTCTGGCACCGATGCTGCTGCTGCCGAGACCTTCGCCGTGAGCCAGGTAAAAGATATCATCATCTATCTGTGTCACTAGTGGCTCATAATGGATGGTGGCACCACATTCTTCGGCCAGATAGCCTTTCATCCACATGTCATGGTTGCCTGTAAAGATATGAACATCAATGCCACGGTCAGTGAGTGAGGACAGCGTACCAAGGAACCTTGTAAAGCCCTTGGGGATTACCTTTCGGTACTCCCACCAGAAATCGAAGATATCACCCAGAAGATAGAATGACCGGGCGTCATGCGATGACCTCTCAAGCCATGATACTACTCTCATCTCCCGCTCACGAGCATCAGTTCCGGCTGCCAGGCCCAGGTGAAAGTCGGAGGCGAAATATGTCTTATGTCCTGACAATATCCTTCTTATTTGTTGAACAGCTGGTCCATCCTTATCTCAAGATTGCGCCCTGAGAGATTGGTGTTGACGATTTGGCCCTCCGGGTCATAAAGCAGGTTCGCAGGCACCCTGGTTATATTCATAAGTCTGGAATAGACCGGATTCTCGGGATCTTTTTCCCTGACACTGATCCATGGGATCTCTTCGTAGCGAACCATGTTCAGCCATCTTGCCATATCTGTGTCAAGGCTGACCTGATAGATCTCCAGACCCTTCCTGTGGTAGGCCTGATAGATTGACTTCAGAAGGGGTAGCTCGTTCATACATTCCTGAGAGGCGGTGCTCCAGAATGATACAAGGACGTACTTCCCCCTGAGTGATGATACGCTGACCATTTTACCCTGTGTGTCGGGAAGCTCCGGTGTGGTATTGGTCACAGGAAGCTGGGAGGCAAGATTTGCCATACGGTCAATATACATTTTGTTGAGCTCTGCAGTCACATTCTCTTTTAGGGCACGGACATGTTTGGAGACAGGGTATTTTATTGATAGCGAGTCTGATACGATTTTTAGGTATTGTAGGTCGCGGGGCTGGTAGAGAACATATGTGTTCTCATCTATCCTCTGGTAGAGTGCCTGTATAGAAGCCATCGAACCGAGATTCTCCACGATGAATTTAATGTTCAGCTTGCGCTGGGCATCCACCACATCAACGTATGCCTTTTCAAGATCCGGGCTCCTGGCGGCAAGCTCCTCAGCACCAAGAGTGTTGTAGATCTTCCGGATGGAATCAAGCTCTGATTTTGTTGTGAGCAGCTGCTGGTCAAGAAGCTTAATGTCTTCTGAGCCGGGTGAGCCTGAAACAGTATAGTTCATTGCTATAGGCGGTTTTCCGAAGGTAAGGGTGATTTTCTCGCCTGGCATTACCAGCAGACTAACAAATTCGCCATTTTTAAAACGCACCTGAAAGAACTCCGGGCCTGTAATTACGGCAGTGAATTTAAATCGGCCTTTCTTTATCTCAGCAGAGTCAGCCAGCATACTGCGGTCAACCTCTGACTTATCAAGATAGACAACCCCTTCTTTCGTTTCATCGAGGGTGCCTTTTATGCTTATCTTGTTCTCATTGCTACAACCGGCAAGCAGCGCTGCCGTTAAGAATATCAAAGTATACCTCTTCATTTTACTAGTGGGTTTCATCATAATAAACATTGATTATTAGGGTATGATGGCACACCCATATTTTTGAATTTACTGTGTTTGAGTTTTTGGAACCATGAGTGTTTCATGTGCAAATAAAGCAAAAATAGAGACGCTCTACTTCTCGTCCAGCAGTTCTCCGAGTTTTTCCCTTAGATCGTCGCCCCTGAGGTTTACAGCTACCACTCTGCCCTCTCTGTCAAGGAGGAAGTTTGCAGGTATCTCTGTCAGGCCGAAATTTTTCACTACCTCAGAGTCGCGGTATTTAAGATCACTGACATGCTTCCATTGCCCCAGCTTATCATTTCTTATTGCTTCCGTCCAATCCTCCCTCCTCAGGTCAAGCGATACCTGGAAGATTTCAAACCCGCGCCAGTGCCACATGTCATACATTTTCACCAGGTTATGGTTCTCTTCACGGCAGGGTGGACACCACGCTGCCCAGAAGTCGACAAGCACTACCATGCCTCTTGTTGATGAAAGCCTCAGGGTGTCTCCGTTGGGGCCGGGGAGTAATATCTCGGGCAGTATGTCACCCGGTGCCGGCCTTGTGCCCGGTTTGCCGGCCACGGTGACCGACTTCTGCAGCCCAGCCACAAATGAATGCAGGTCAAGCACCAGGTCAGATTCCGGATAAAGGGCATATAATGCCGAATCAACACTGTAAAATATCTCAGGGTTTTTGGCCGCATCAAACAGCTGCATCCCGGGTACTACCTGCTGATTCAGCAGATAGACGGATACCATTGAGGAGCTGTTCTCATCAAGGAGCTTCAGGGCCCTGTCACGGAAGGCGGTGACTATCTCAGCAGCCCTTCTGTCAAGGCTGTCAACAAGCAGTGGCAGTCCTGGACTGTCGATGCTGTCATTGAATATATCCGTCAGTCTCTGAAGCTCATCCATCACTCCCAGGTGTTCCCTACTGAAGCTGACCATGACGGCAGTGCCTTCAGAGCCTTTGACATATTCGGGAGAGGCCAAAGTGTTGTGTGCAGCTTTTACCTCTAACTTCTCTCCGGGTGTGATAAGCAGGGTAAGGAAATTATCGTTGCTTATGCTCAGCATATAAAATGACGGCAGCTCAGTAGTTGATCTGAAACTGAATTTACCATCCCGTGAGAGGATCAGCGAGTCGACCGGCCTCAGGAAGCCTGGCTTCACCTCACGCAGCACCAGATATTCACCAGCATTTGCATTGTCAATCATACCGCTGAGAGTAAAGCTGTCACTCTTGCAGCCGGTGAGCCCGGCGAGCCCGGCGACTAAAAGAAACGTGAGCATTACCCCTGGAAAGCCATACGGCACATACCAGATCCCCCTGTTTATTTTTAAATTAAATACTTTCATTGTGGCTAAACTTTTTAAACGCACACTGGTTCTCTTTAAGAATTGCAAAGATATCTATTTTTCAGAGCTTCAGGGATGAATGTGCCATCTCTGACCTGATTATAAATCTGATTTTTTTGCTTTAATTTGCATTCGGATTTATTTGTTATTAAATTGATAGTGTTTATTTTCGACTTTTATTTAGCAGCTAAACAGAACTCCGCTAACTATGGGATATATTAAATTTGATAAGGCTAAGGTGGTTAATCTTGAGTATTCATTAAGCCGTGAGATATTGCGTACCAACAGGGCTGGAACCTACTCATCAACAACTATTGTGGGCTGCAATACCCGCAAGTATCATGGATGGCTTGTTTGCCCTGTTGATGCCTTGGGCGGTGACAGGCACGTACTCCTTTCAGCTATTGACGCCACCGTGGTCAGCAACGGCCAGGGTTTTAACACCGCTATCCGGAAGTATCAAGGTGACAATTACAGTCCAAAGGGGCATAAGTATGTAGAAGAGTTTGATATTCAAGATATTCCGGGGATGACCTATAGGGTGGGCAATGTCATCTTGAAGCAGGAGCGTCTTCTGGTTCATTTTGAGGAGCAACTGCTTATCAGGTATACAATAGTTGATACGGACGAGCCGGTGAAGCTTCAGCTGAAGCCTTTGCTGGCATTCAGGAATATACATCAGCTGACACATGCCAACATGTGGGCCAATACGCGTACGGAGCCAGTATCCGGCGGTGTAAAGATACGTATGTATGATGGGTTCCCCTGGCTTAATATGCAGATCTCATGCAAGGCGGAGTTTGTGCCTGTGCCTGACTGGTACCTTGGAGTTGAATACACTGAGGAGCAGAAACGCGGGTATGACTTTTCTGAAGATCTCTTTACCCCCGGCTTCTTTGAGATAACTGCCAGCAAGGGAGATGTAATAATATTTTCTGCATCTACAAAAGAGGAGAAGCCTGCAGGCTTCGTCAACAAGTTTGCAAAAACCGTCGCTTCCAAGATTCCACGCAGCAATTTCGAGAACTGTCTGCGCAATGCTGCACAGCAGTTCATTGAGAAGCGTGGCGATGATACGAATATTGTTGCCGGTTATCCATGGTTTGGTTCATGGGGGCGTGACACATTTATCTCCCTGCCCGGGCTGGCGCTTAGCCGCCCTTCACAAGACCTGCATGCTGCCGTGCTTGATACGCAGGTACGACGCATGAAGGGAGGTCTATTCCCCAACATGGGTGATGCTAATCCTGCCTTTAACAGCGTGGATGCCCCGCTCTGGTTCTTCCAGGCCGTATACAGTTATGGGCTTGAAGACAAGGAGACATGGCTGCGCTATGGTGCAGCAATGAAGGATGTTCTGAATGCTTACCGCAGCGGAACATCATTTGGTATACACATGAGGGAGAACGGTCTTATCTATGCAGATTCTCCCGGCAAGGCCCTTACCTGGATGGATGCGATAGCGAATGGTGTTCCTGTCACCCCTCGCAATGGCTATGCGGTGGAGATCAATGCGTTGTGGTACAACGCAGTTCGTTACTCAATCGAATGTGCAAGAGTAGCAAAGGACAAGGCATTCGTGAAAGAGTGGAAGAGCCTTCCGGAGTTGATTAGCAACTCGTTCAATGAGATATTCTGGGATGAGGAGCATGGCTACCTTGCTGACTATGTCAATGATGAAGAGCAGAGGAACATGCAGATAAGACCTAATATGGTTATTGCCACCTCACTTCCATACAGGATGATTTCCATTGACCAGATGAAGAGTATACTTGACATTGCCAACAGAGTGCTGGTCACACCACGGGGTCTGCGTACCCTGTCGCCCTCTGAAGAGGGTTATTGCGGTATTTACAGCGGTAACCAGGAAAAGAGGGACAAGGCTTATCACCAGGGAACCGTCTGGCCATGGCTTTTAGGCCCCTTCTGTGAAGGATGGCTCATGGTTTATGGTGAGGCAGGAGCGGCACGGGTAAGAAAGCTGATAATGGGCTTTGAGGAGACACTCACTGAAGCAGGCATCTCGACCATCTCCGAGATTTATGACGGTGATCCCCCTCATTCCCCCAGGGGAGCTATATCACAGGCATGGAGCGTGGCCGAGATCCTCCGTATATGGACACTTTTAAACAAGGAATATAAAGAAAACATAAAGTGATATGAGAGTCCTGATGTTTGGATGGGAGTTTCCCCCTCACATTGCCGGTGGACTAGGTACAGCTAGCTACGGCCTCACCAAGGGTCTTGCAGCCCAGAAGGATGTTGACGTTCTCTTTGTCGTACCCAGAGCCTTTGGCGATGAAGACCAGAGTGTTGTCAGGCTGATTGGAGCTAACACCGTATCGGTGGCCTTCAAGAAGGTCAAGTACAGGTGTTTTCTTAAACCGATTGAGAAGATTGAGGTCTTCTCAAAGCTGGTCCCATATACCGATCCGGAGGATTTCTGGAAGATGACCCGCGGCGAAGTGGCTGATACTGATATTCTGGTTAGCACCAATGATCAGGGGAAGGTGGATTTTAGCGGCAGTTACGGATCAACGCTCATGGAAGAGATACACAAGTATTCAGTTGTAGCTCAGGTCATAGCCTCGGAACAGGAGTTTGATATTATCCATGCCCATGACTGGCTCGCCTATCCTGCGGGTATAGCTGCCAAGGCCGTCTCTGGCAAGCCGTTGGTGATACATGTTCATGCAACTGATTTCGACCGCAGCGGCGGTAACGTTAACCCCGTGGTATATAACATGGAAAAGGAGGGTATGGAAGCTGCTGACCGTATCATTACGGTGAGTAACCTTACACGGGACATAGTAATCTCCAGGTACGGCATCGATCCTGATAAGGTGATCACGGTATACAATGCCGTTGAGCCCTTGCACCATTCAGAACTTGATGTACCGGAGAGGACCTATGATGACAAGATAGTGACCTTCCTTGGCCGGATCACCCTGCAGAAAGGCCCTGAATACTTCATTGAAGCTGCCAGAATGGTTCTTTCACGGATGCCCAATGTCAGGTTTGTCATGGCAGGCTCAGGCGACATGATGGAACGCATGATGCGGCGTGCCGCTGCGCTCAGGATTACTGACAGGTTCCACTTTACGGGCTTCCTGCGCGGAAATGATGTCTTTACCATGTTGAGAATGAGTGACGTATATGTCATGCCTTCAGTATCAGAGCCATTCGGCATATCACCCCTGGAAGCCATGCAGTCCAACGTGCCTGTGATCATCAGCAAACAGAGCGGTGTGGCCGAACTCCTCACTCATGCTGTCAAGGTGGACTTCTGGGATATAGAGGCCATGGCTGATGCCATATATGGTATACTGACATATCCTGCACTCTCGAGAATGTTCATTATGAACGGCAAGGAGGAGGTTGACAAGCTGAAATGGGAGAAGGCAGCCAGCCACGTGAAGAATATTTATTCCGGTGTTTTAAAACAGACAAGATAAAAATATGAGCACACCACAGAAGAAGGCTATCTGCCTTTATTTTCAGGTTCATCAGCCCTTCAGACTCAGACGCTATCGCTTTTTTGAGATGGGCAATGAGCATTATTATTATGACGATTTCATGAATGAGTCTATCCTGCGCAAGATAGCAGCCAACTGCTATCTGCCTGCAAACAGGATCATCCTTGATCTCATCAACAAGAATAAGGGCAAGTTCAAGGTTACCTTCTCGCTGACAGGTATTGTCATTGATCAGTTCAGGCTATATGCCCCTGAGGTGCTCGACTCGTTCAGGGAGCTGGCAAAGACAGGCTGTGTTGAGTTTCTTGCCGAGACCAACTCGCATTCACTGGCCTCGCTTATGAACAGGGAAAAATATGAAATGCAGGTCAAGGTACACCGCGAGAAGATGATTGAACATATTGGCTACGAACCAACGTCAATCAGAAATACAGAACTTATCTATTCTGACGAGATAGGCAACTGGATGGCCGATATGGGCTACAAGGCCGTTGTAACGGAAGGGGCAAAACATATCCTCGGCTGGAAATCGCCCAACTACCTGTACTGCAATGCTATCAATCCGAGACTTAAAGTCCTGTTGCGTAATTATACACTCAGTGATGACATCGCATTCCGCTTCTCCAACAAGAGCTGGTCGAGCTATCCGCTTACAGCTGAGAAGTATGCTTCATGGATAAAAGGGTTGGCCAATACTTCTGAGATAGTGAACATTTTTATGGATTACGAAACATTTGGTGAACACCAGAAAAAGGAGACAGGCATTTTCGATTTCCTTAAAAGTTTCCCCGATTTTATCATCAAAAAGACGCCATTTAACTTTATGACCGTTTCGGAGGTGGCCGATAAGTATCAGCCTGTATCACTGCTGCACGTTCCTTCACCCATCTCATGGGCTGATGAGGAGAGAGACCTGACAGCATGGATGGGTAATGAACTACAGACAGCCGCAGTGACCAAACTTTACAGCATGGCTGAAAGGGTAGGTAAATGTGACTCCGAACAGATGATGCGTGACTGGGTTTACCTGCAGTCAAGCGACCATTTCTATTATATGTCAACGAAATTCTTCTCCGATGGCGATGTGCATGCCTATTTTAATCCTTATGAGAATCCATACCAGGCCTTCATGAATTATATGAACGTGCTGAGTGATTTTGAGATCAGGCTTAAGGCGATATGCCCCGTAGATTATCATGATGAGGAGCTGAACCGTCTCTCTGAATCAATAACTGCAAAGGACCTTCTCATCCGCGAGCTCCAGGAGAAGCTGGTAAAGCTCGAGCAGAAAACAGTAACAGCTGCACCTGTAAAAGCTGCAACCAGGAAACCTGCTGCAGTAAAAGCTGCACCAAAGAAAACTGTAGGAGAAAAAATTGCAACCAGTAAAGCTGCACCAAAGAAGGCTGCAGAAGAGAAAATTGCAATCAGCAAAGCTGCACCAAAGAAAACTGTAGGAGAAAAAATTGCAACTAGTAAAGCTTCATCAAAGAAGGCTATAGAAGGGAAAGTTGCAACCAGTAAAGCTTTGCCAAAAAAGGCTGTAACGAAGAATGCTGCTTCAAAAGCAACATCGGTGAGAAAAAAATCCAGCAGCAAATAATTGTTGCAATTCTGAGTATTATTTAACTTTAATACGCTAAGGCGTAAAAATCCGTTATTAACTATATGGAAAAGAAAGCTGATTTTTTATTTGAGACAAGCTGGGAAGTATGCAACAAGGTTGGCGGTATCTATACAGTGATTTCAACCAAGGCGCTGAATGTAGCTAATGAATTCGGTGACAATTTTGTTCTTATTGGACCTGATGTATGGCGTGATGACAATTCTAACCCAGAGTTCACCCCCGATGACACCATGTTCCTACCCTGGATGGCAGTTGCCGCACAGGAGGGGATAATCGTCAAGACGGGGCGCTGGAACATAAAAGGTAATCCGCGTGTGATGCTTGTGGATTTTACTCCTTATTTCGGGCAGCAGAATGAGATATTCGCCACCTTCTGGGAGACATATAATTTAGACAGCATATCTGGCCAGTGGGATTATGTTGAGCCGGCACTTTTTGGTTATGCTGCTGCCAAAGTCATTGAAAGCTTCACAAATTTCTATCGCGAACATTCGAGAGTTATAGCACAGTTCCATGAGTGGATGACCGGGATGGGAGTCCTCTACCTTGAGAAACAGGCACCTTGGATCACCACAGCTTTCACAACTCATGCAACGGTAGTTGGCCGCAGTATAGCCGGCAACAACAGGCATCTCTACAGCCGGATGAAGGAATTCAATGCGGTACAGATGGCTCATGAGTTCAATGTGACTTCAAAACAGTCTCTTGAGAAGATCAGCGCTGCACAGGCAGATGTGTTTACAACAGTCAGTGAGATCACCGGGCGTGAATGTGAAGCCTTTCTGGGCAAGAAGCCTGACGTGGTTACACCAAACGGGTTCGAAGACTCTTTTGTACCAGCCCCGGAAAACTTCGCGGCAGCACGTCAGGCCGCAAGAAACAAACTGCTGTCAGTAGCAGGGGCTCTGTTCGGATATGAACTGCCTTCAGACACTCTTCTGGTTTCAACAAGCGGCAGGTATGAGTACAGAAACAAGGGTATTGACCTGTTCCTCTCTTCACTGGGGTCAATCAACAGGGACCCGGACAATGAGAGGCAATGTGTGGCTTTCATCCTGGTGCCGGCTTATCACAAGGGGCCCAGGCAGGATCTTACTACTGCCCTGAGCAACGGCACATTCGTGACTGAAGGTGACAGATACCTGACACACGGCCTGCATTATGTAAATGATGACCCTGTGATTAAGCAACTGGCGCGTGAGGGGATAACTAACACGGTGAATGAGAAGGTAAAAGTAATATTTGTGCCTTCATACCTCAACGGTAATGATGGTGTCTTCAACATGGCATACTATGACCTGCTTATCGGTTTTGACCTGACGGCATACCCTTCATACTACGAACCATGGGGATACACACCGCTGGAGAGTCTCATGTTCCGCGTGCCGACGGTAACCACTAACCTGGCTGGGTTTGGCATGTGGGTTGACACCTATTTTTCAGAGCCCGGTAACGGTTGCCTGGTTCTGAACCGCACTGACGATAATGAGAAGGAGGTTATCTCCGGAATGGAGGAGTTCATCCGCAGGTTCATCCGTATGAGTGCTGAGGAGGCGTCAGCAGCCAGGGATAAAGCGTGGGAAATATCCAGGATTGCCAACTGGAACACGCTCTTCCGCTATTACTCGGAAGCATACCAGTTCGCGCTTGAGAACAGTGAGGATAGAATTGATCAGCCCAGGGAATATTCACGTATACTTGAGGCTACAGAGGTACAGATAAGGAAACCGTTTCAGGTACCTGTATGGAAAGATATTTACGTACAGTCGGAACTGCCGGAACGTATAAGCTTCCTGAAAGAGATCTCAAACAATTTATGGTGGTCATGGAACAGTGAAGCAGAGTTCCTCTTCCGGCGTATGGACCCTACACTGTGGGAAGAGGTTGGCCACAACCCGAAAAGACTGCTTGAGTCCATTGATTATAAGCGCCTTGTAGTGCTATCTGACGATGAGGTTTTCCTCGGGAGCGCCGACAGGATATACAAGGAGTTTACCGACTATCTTGCAAGGCCTGATGATACAAAAACTCCTTCTATTGCCTATTTCAGTATGGAGTTCGGGATCCACCCGAGCCTTAAGATATATTCAGGAGGTCTGGGTGTGCTGGCAGGTGACTATCTCAAGGAAGCCAGTGACTCTAACGTTAATATAACTGCCTTTGGATTGCTATACAGGTATGGCTATTTCAGGCAGAAGCTCGGACCCAGAGGTGAACAGCAAGCTATATATGAGGCTGAGGATTTCTCACAGCTGCCGGTTGAGATGGTTAAGGACAACAATGGCGTCCCGCTTGTCATAACGCTGATATGGCCAGGGCGCAGTGTCAAGGCGCGGATCTGGCTGGCGTCAGTAGGAAAGATAAAATTGTACCTCCTTGATACTGACTTTGAGGAGAACAACCACGAAGACAGGGCTATCACTCATTACCTTTACGGGGGTGACTCTGAGAACAGGCTGAAGCAGGAACTGATACTTGGTATCGGAGGCATGCGCGCACTTATTGCTCTGGGCATCAAACCAGACGTATATCACAGTAATGAGGGTCACTCGGCATTCATCAGCTTCGAGAGAATGCGCCACATGATTGAAGATGAGCACCTCACCTTTGAGGAGTCTATGGAGCTTATAAGGGCATCAACCCTGTTTACCACCCATACACCTGTGCCTGCAGGGCATGACGCCTTTGAGGAGGATCTGCTGAGGAAGTACATTTCTCACTATCATGCAAGGTTCAATATATCATGGGACCAGCTGATGGCTCTGGGCCGCTGTGCTGATGACCATGACCGTAAGTTTAACATGAGTTTCTTTGCCGCCAGGCTATCACAGGAGATGAACGGCGTGAGTCTGTTGCATGGTGAGGTCTCACGGGGTCTCTTCTCCAGGCTGTGGCCAGGTTATCTGCGTGATGAGCTTTATATAGGACATGTTACAAACGGAGTTCACTATTCCACATGGGTAGCCCCTGAGTGGGAACAGCAGTTTGAGAAGCTTACAGGCCAGCGGCATTTTGATCAGTGCGACCCCGACCAATGGGCCAAGATCTACAAGCTTGATGACGATAAGGTATTTGAGATAAAGATGAAGCTCAAAAAGCGTCTCTTTGACAATATCCGCAAGCGCCTTCAGTCTGATATGCTCGAGCGGCATGTCAGTCCGCGTACATTGATGAACATCAGTTCTCATCTCAATGAGAAAGCACTCACTATAGGCTTTGCCAGGCGGTTTGCTACATACAAGAGGGCAACCATCCTCTTCCGCGACCTTGACCGGCTGGAAAAGATCGTCAACAACCCGGAGAGACCCGTTCAGTTCATCTTTGCCGGCAAGGCCCACCCTAATGACGGTGGCGGCCAGGAGCTGATAAAAAGGATAAACGAGGTATCTCAGATGCCACAGTTTGCAGGGAAAGTCCTCTTCCTGGAGAACTATGACATGGACCTGGCACGATATCTTGTGCGCGGTGTAGACATCTGGATGAACACTCCTACACGGCCTCTGGAGGCCTCCGGAACAAGCGGCGAGAAAGGTGTGATGAACGGAACAATACACTTCAGCGTGCTTGACGGATGGTGGGTTGAAGGGTACCGTGCCTTCGCAGGATGGGCGCTGCCAAAGAAACGCACCTACGAAAACCAGAATCTCCAGGATGATGTTGATGCCGAGACAATATATAATATGCTTGAATATGAAATAATTCCGGCATACTACTCAAGGGATGAGGAGGGGATACCACGTGAATGGACCAGTTACATCAAGAACACGATGGTCAAGGTGGCTCCTGAGTTTACCTCCCGGCGCATGCTCAATGACTATATGGAGAAGTATTACACAAAACTGTGGGAGAGGAGCAAGCGACTGATAGCTGATAACTATGCCGTGGCCCGTGAACTTGCAGGATGGAAGATTTCTATAACCAAAGCATGGGACGAGATCACGATAGTCAGGCATGATATGAATGAAGCGGCAATGTCAGTATATCGTTCCGGCCATAGTTACACCACAGAGATTGTACTCGACATAAAGGATATACCACATGAGAATGTGGGAGTAGAGATGGTAGTGACACGGCAGAAGAAGAATGGCGAACATGTCTTCATCACCAGCAAGGAGTTCAAATATATGAGCCAGAAGAAGGGGAGGGTGATATACCGTGTTGAGTTCCAGCCTGAGACTGCTGGCACGTTCTTCTATGGGATACGTATATTTGCCAGGCATAGTGAGCTTCCGCACAGACAGGATTTTTGTCTGCTGCGTTGGGTAGACTAGACTGATCTAAAGATCCATAATTGACCTGATCCTTTCCTGCTGCAGTACTATTGCCGTTCGGGCGGGGAGATACAGCTTCAGGTGCTGTGGTGCTGTCACGCCGTAGCGCCCTGTGTCAGGCAATGAAAAATAGTGCTGGGTTGTGTCAATACGTCCTTGCCCGCCAAAGATCGGGTCGTCTGAGCTGAGGATGATACGGAACTTTCCTTTGACGGGTATTCCGTAATCAGTAAATGATTTGGCAGGATTGAAGTTCATCACTGTGAGCAGGTCGCCCCGGCGAAAGGCTATGATCTTATCATCATTATTGACAGTAAGTCTCTCTGTCATACCCACTTGGGGAATACCATGCTCTCTGCCTGTCTCTATCATCACCCTGTCAAATTCATTCAGATAGCGGTACCTGAGAAGCTCATTGTCAGAGAGGCTCCACTGTCTCCGTGCAAATTTATAGCTCCAGCCGTTACCCTCTCTGGGGAAGTCTATCCATTCGGGATGTCCGAACTCATTGCCCATAAAGGTGAGGTAGCCTCCTCCGGCAGTCATAAAGGTGAAAAGCCTTATCATCTTATGCAGAGCCATAGCGCGGTCAATGATCACGCTTGACTTCAGTATGCTCATAGAGGTGTACATAGCCTTGTCTGCCAGTCTGAAGATGAGTGTCTGGTCGCCTACAAGGGCCTGGTCATGAGATTCGCAGTATGATACCACACGCTCTTCGGGGCGGTGCTGGGTGAGCTCATGAAGCAGGTATCCCAGATCCCAGTTCTCATCGGGGATCTCTTTCACCATCTTGATCCATATGTCAGGTACACCCATCGCCAGCCTGTAGTTAAATCCCATCCCACCTGCGTCTGTGGGGGCAGCCAGACCCGGCATGCCACTCATCTCTTCGGCAATAGTGGTGGCCCCGGGATTAAATTCATGGATCAGCTTGTTCGCCAGAGAGAGGTAAACGATGGCATCAGTATCCTGATTGCCATCATAGTACTGACTGTATGCGACGAAGTCAGCTCCCAGACCGTGGTCATAATAGAGCATGCTGGTTATTCCGTCAAAACGGAATCCATCAAAGCGAAATTCCTCAAGCCAGTATTTGCAGTTTGAGAGAAGGAAATGATTCACTTCTGGCTTGCCGTAGTCATAGCAGAGTGAGTCCCATGCCACGTGCCTGCGTCTGGCCCCCGCATGGAAATAGAGCCCCGGGTCACCGTCAAGAAGACCCAGTCCTTCAGATGTGTTGGTCACAGAATGAGAGTGGATCAGGTCCATTATGACCCTGATGCCCATGCCGTGAGCGGTATCAATCAGTTCTTTCAGCTCGTCCGGTGTGCCGAATCGTGATGAGGGGGCAAACAGGCTTGATACATGATAGCCGAAAGAGCCGTA
>CAYQNT010000057.1:0-17089 GCA_964418865.1 uncultured Rikenella sp. | reverse complement strand
GGTGCTTGTAGATGCAGAGGGTCAGACACTCGGACGTCTGGCATCTGTTGTAGCCCTGATGCTAAGAGGGAAGCACAAGACAAGCTTCACACCTCATGTTGACTGTGGCGATAACGTCATTGTTATCAATGCAGAAAAAGTTACTATGACGGGAGCAAAGATGACTGATAAGGAGTATATCAGGCATACCGGTTACCCTGGCGGTCAGAGGATCATCAAGGCTGACGAGCTGATGAAGAAACATCCTATAAGGCTTATTGAATATGCCGTTAAGGGGATGCTTCCGAAAAACAGACTGGGAAGCGCTATCTACAGGAACCTTTATGTGTATGCAGGCTCAAGCCATAAGCACGAGGCCCAGCAACCCAAACTAATCGATTTAAAAACCATTAAGTAAGAAACATGGAAGTTATTAACGCTATCGGAAGAAGGAAAGCGGCAGTCGCCAGGATATACGTCAGCGACGGTAAAGGACAAATAACGATCAATGACAGGGAGTATAAGCAGTACTTCCCCAACGAGATCCTTCAGTATGTTGTCATGCAGCCACTCAACCTTCTCAATGTTGCCGACAAATATGACATCAAAGTCACCCTTGACGGCGGTGGATTCAAAGGTCAGGCAGAGGCGGTACGTCTTGCGATTTCCAGGGCTCTGATCAAAATTGATCCGGAGAACAAACCCCAGCTCAAGGCTGAAGGCTTTACCACTCGCGATCCTCGCGAGGTTGAAAGGAAAAAGCCGGGTCAACCCAAGGCACGCAAGAGATTCCAGTTCAGCAAGCGCTAGGAGTTCAATAGCAATTTATTATAGATGCAGGTTTAGTATCTAAATTGCATTGACTTCCCACGCGGAACTACTCTGCAATTGCCTTCACAGAATGTAAACTTAACAACCAATATCAAAATGTCAAGAACTAATTTTAAAGAATTACTGGATGCCGGTGTACACTTCGGGCACCTAAAGAGAAAATGGAACCCGGCTATGGCTCCCTATATATTTATGGAGCGCAACGGCATTCATATTATTGACCTTGAAAAAACCATAATAAGATTGGATGAGGCTGCCGCTGCCCTTAAGCAGATAGCCAAATCAGGACGTAAAGTTCTTTTTGTGGCCACAAAGAAGCAGGCGAAAGACATCGTATCAGAAAAGGTCGGAGCAGTGAATATGCCGTACGTCACTGAGAGATGGCCTGGTGGAATGCTAACCAACTTCCCAACCATCCGCAAGGCGGTAAAGAAGATGAGTTCAATAGATAAGATGGCTACCGACGGCACATTTGTCAATCTCTCCAAGAGAGAAAAACTGCAGATCACGCGTCAGAGGGCCAAGCTTGAAAAAAACCTCGGATCAATATCTGATATGACCCGCCAGCCATCAGCACTGTTTGTGGTTGACGTGGTTAAAGAGCGTATTGCCGTGCGCGAGGCTAAGAGACTCGGCATACCTGTATTCGCAATGGTTGACACCAACTCGGATCCTTCGGATATCGACTTTGTCATACCAGCAAATGATGATGCCGCCAAGTCAATATATCTGGTGATTGATGTCGTCTGCCAGGCTATCAATGAAGGGCTTAATGAACGCAAGGCAGAGAAGGACAAGGACAGCGCACAGGCTGACCGGGAAGCGCAGCCTGAAGGTGCTCACAGAAGCAAATTCACTGCATCCGACTATGAGGAGAAAAAGCCTGAAATGAAGGCTGATGATACTGAAGAAGAACCTGAAGAGAAAGTTGCAGCCGTAGAAGGCGAAGAGAGCAAACAGGAGAACGAATAACAAGTTCAACCATTAAACAGAATTAATACTATGTCAAATATTAGCGCTGCCGACGTCGCCAAACTGAGAAGGATGACAGGTGCCGGCATGATGGATTGTAAGAAAGCACTGGTAGAAGCAGTGGGCGACTTCGAAAAAGCACAGGCACTGATACGTAAGAGAGGTCAGGCTATTGCCAACAAGCGTGCTGACCGTGAGGCCACTGAAGGTGTGGTGCTCGCAAAAACAACACCCGACGCAAAGAGCGGAATGATCATATCACTTAACTGCGAAACAGACTTCGTAGCTAAAAATGCTGACTTCATCGCTCTGGGTTACAGTATTCTTGACGCAGCCATGGAAAGCGGTGCAGCTGACCTTGAAACCCTTCTGAATACTTTGATTGACGGTAAAAAAATCGCTGACCTGGTAATTGAAAAAAGCGGTATTACAGGCGAGAAGTTTGAGCTAACCTACTTCAGCAGCATCAGCGCCCCGGCCGTTCAGGCATATATCCACGCCGGAAATAAGCTCGCTACACTGGTAGGCTTCAGCAAAGCCGGCATTGACACCCAGGTTTATAAGGATGTGGCCATGCAGGTAGCTGCAATGAACCCTGTGTCACTTGATAAGGGTGATGTCTCCGAAAAGATACTTGCACAGGAGCTTGATATCGCAAGGGACCAGGCACGTCGCGAAGGCAAACCTGAGGAGATGCTTGAGAAAATCGCTCAGGGCAAGCTGAATAAATTCTTTAAGGAGAATACCCTGATGAACCAGGAATTTATCAAGGACAGTAAAGTAAGCATCAGACAGTATCTTGAAAGCAAAGATAAAGGTCTTAAGGCAACCGGATTTGTCCGCTATACCCTGAACACCTGAGAAGATCATTCACTGATTGTATATGGAACGACGCCAAACTATGGCGTCGTTCTTGTTTATAGCCTGCGATCATGCCAGAGAATATTTTATTTCCGTCAGTACCAAAATTTATTTGTAAATTGTATCAGAAATAATAATGATCTCTGTAAAAACTACTTTATCATGAAAAAGAATGTTGGTAAAACTGACATGATTGTCAGACTAATTCTGGCGGCAGTGCTGGTAATTATTTATTTTATTGGCGTTGGAAAGATACTGGGCTTGATCTTAATACTTCTTGCGATCATCCTGGTCGGTAGCGCCCTGACACAAACCTGCCCTCTCTATTACATCTTCAGTATAAGCACCCTTAAAAAGAAGGAATAAAGAGTACTGGTGATTAGATTTGCATGCAGCGACACCTTCTTAGGTTGTCGCTGTGCATTTTATAGGCTTTATCATTCGGGGCACATTTTTTGCTAATTTCGCTTCTATAAAAGATATTACAATGAAATACAAAAGGATACTGCTTAAGCTCAGCGGCGAATCTGCCGGGGGACCTGAGGGTACGGGGCTTGACGCCGTTGTGCTGGCTAGTTATGCACAACAGATAAGTGAAGTCGTCACATCCGGATGCCAGGTAGCAATTGTAATAGGCGGCGGAAACATTTTCCGTGGGGCAGGCAGCAATGAAGAGGCGTATGACCGTGTCAAGGGAGACCAGATGGGAATGCTGGCCACCATCATTAACAGTCTGGCACTTGAGAGCTTCCTCGTCAGAGCCGGTTGCAGCGCAAAAGTATTCACAGCAATACGTATGGAGCCCGTAGGTGAGCTTTACAGCAGGGACAAGGTATCATCTGCACTTGACTGCGGATGCGTATGTCTCCTGGCCGGAGGAACTGGTAATCCGTACTTTACAACTGACACGGCGGCCGCTCTGCGTGCCGTAGAGCTCAAATGTGATGTATTGCTAAAAGGCACCCGCGTAGATGGCGTCTATACCGCAGATCCGGAGAAAGATCCGTCCGCAGTAAAATATGATACCCTCACATTCCGGGAGGCTATTGACAGGAACCTGAGAGTTATGGATCAGACTGCTTTCTCAATGTGCAGTGAGAACAAAATGCCGGTCATTGTATTTGACATGAACAATGAGGGAAACCTGAAGGCAGTCGCCGAAGGTACCAACCGTGGCACGCTTATAGCTTTTTAAAGAGATTTTTTTATATTTGCTCTTATCAGAATAAAAACAATCCTATGACTGACGTATTGGAACTCATTAAAAACGAAGGTGAAGAGAAGATGGAAAAAGCCATCGGGCACCTTGAGTGGGAGCTTTCTCATCTTCGTGCCGGCCGCGCAAACCCTCTTCTGCTTGACGGCATCACGGTAGACTATTATGGTACCGTTACTCCTCTGGCACAGGTGTCAAACATAAACACCCCCGATGCCAAAAGCATAACTATACAGCCATGGGAGAAAAATATGCTGGGCGTGATTGAAAAAGCAATACTGGCGGCCAATATAGGCATGACTCCGATAAACAACGGAGAGACCATCCGCATTAATGTGCCGCCCCTCACCGAAGAGCGCAGACACAAACTTGTCAAACAGGTCAGACAGGAAGCCGAGACAGCCCGAATAAGTGTCCGCACAAGCCGTAAGTGGTTCCTTGACGAGCTAAAGACACTACTCAAGGAGGGATTACCGGAGGATGAGGAAAAAAACGGAGATAAGCTGGTCCAGGAGATGACTGACAGGCATATAGCACGCATTGATAAGATCATGGAGGCAAAGGAAAAGGAAATAATGACTGTATAAAAAAAGGGGCGATCGCCCCTTTTTTGTTATCAGATAAATATCGCTGGTTATTTGGATTGACCAGGCTTGAAAATCATCTCGTATCTCTTTGCCGCCTCTACAGCCGTCTCAGTAAAGGGTTCCTCGTAAAAACCATTATTCACATAGGTCTCTGTCTGAGATAGATAGAACGGGCTTCCGGGGATACCTGAAGTGCCTGTTGGAATGACAGTCAGCGATTTGTCCCAGTCAGCCGTATTGAAGATATGACGCTCCGATGCACCGTGATGTGCACGGAAATCCCCCTTAAAAGCATAGGGCTCAACAGTGTGGTAACTACCTCCAACGCCATAGGTCTTTGAATTCAGGCCAAGCAGCTTATCAAGGATCTTAACCCCGCCCATGGGATGCTCGAGGGTTAGGGTGTGTATTTTACCCCACTGCCATTTATCTCCGTACTTACCGTACCTGGCTGTAAGCGAATCCACGGCAGATCTGATGCTCATGGCTATGATCTCATCCATCGTCTCAACTTCCGGAGTGTTTATATTATCAATCCATTCATCCGGTCCCTCTTGCACCATACTATATATATAGAAGTCATGCTGCCTGCCAAAAGGTGATCCATACAGATCAGTCAGCTCATCATACATGATATTGCGGGCCATCTCAATGCGTATGAATTCGAATAACGAAGGGGCGATCAGTGAGGCGTCCATGGAATAATCCCAAGCCTTAAGCTCATCTATTGCTGCCTGCACAGCCTCATCGGGCCCGGCAATGGCGCCCGCAGCCCGGAGTATGACCGGTGTCAGCATGGCAGCATAAGATGAGTGATTGTCGGTTATCATCTTCCTGAAGTCGTCAATACCAAGTATCTCCTTTTCAGCTGCCATCTCCCTTATGCGCATGATACGGAATGGCAAGGCAAAGTCACCGCTGATGAAGAAAGGATAATCCGCTGTCACAGTACGCTGGTTTGCTGATGAGACAAACCCGCCTTCAGGGTTGAATGAGGTGGGTAGAAGTTCAAAAGGTACATATCCTTTCCATTCATACTCATCTGTATCTCCTCTTCTGGGCAACAACCCTGTTCCTTTTCTTACAGGTATACCTCCGCCTGTGTTCAGACCGATGTTGCCATCAACATCAGCATAGGCAAAATTCTGACTGATAGATTTAAAATTGCTCAGCGCCGCCCGGAACTCATCCCATGACCCTGCCCTGTTAAGAAGGTATACTCCCTTTATCTCATCACTGTAGTCAAACCCTGTCCAGCACATTGTAAGCACTGCATCATCGATATGTTGCATCCCTGAGACAACCGGGCCGTGATGTGTGTATCTTATTGTCATTGTCTGCGAAGAATCTGCAGTGATCTTCAATACCTCCTCCTGTATCCTGAATGGAAGCCACTGACCATTGTACAGGTAGTTGTTGCCTGACGAATCAACAGTCTCAACAAAGAGATCAATATCATCAACACTGAGGTTAGTCATTCCCCAGGCTATCCTTTCATTATGCCCTGCAATAATAAATGGCTCTCCCGGAAAGAGAACACCTGTTACGTTAAGCTCACCCGGAATCACCTGGTGCATCTGCATCCAAAAGCCTGGCACATTGAAACCCAGGTGCATATCGTTTGAAAGAATGGGCTTGCCGGTTTCGCTTCTGGCTCCCGAGACCGCCCAGTTGTTACTTCCCGAGAGGGTAAAGATACCCAGCTCCTCCAGCTCCTTCATGGAACCTACGGCTGACATCGTATTTTTCAACAGATCGTCATCAATCTTAAAATCAGGGAAAACCACCTCATCAACCAGGTTCCAGTCGGCAATTAGCTCAGAAGCCTTCTCCGGACCAAGTTTTCTTCCAAGTTTAAAATTATTTATCTCAGCGGAGAGGTTCGAAGAAGCCAGATCCCAGCCAATAAACCCTATGATGTTGGTTATATCTACAAGAGTCCATGGCTCAGGACTGTACCCCAGTATCCTGAACTCCGGCGGCAGCTTACTACCACTCTCGGTTATCCATGCATTGACACCATCAGTATATGCCTGAAGAGTGGCCAGTATTGCCGGGTCTTCCTTTTCCAGAACCAGCTTTGATTTTTCCGTCATGCCAAGCGCCCTCAGAAAATAATCTGTCTCCAGCATATCTCTCTTAAAAAGTTCCGAGAGGCGCCCCTGGGTTGCATGCCTTACCATGTCCATCTGCCAAAGCCGCTCCTGAGCACTTACATAGCCCGTAATGAAATAGAGATCATGTGCATTGGCAGCATAGATGTGAGGTACACCACGCTCATCGCGGATAACTTTAACATCGGCTGTCAGGCCTGAGATAGCCTTCTCGCCATTAAGCTCCGGTAGTCCGGATTTACGAAGAGAAGAGACAATAATTACTCCTGCTATGAGGGCAACCGCAAGAACAACAGCAATGATTTTCAAGGAAATTTTCAGGATCTTCATAAGTGGTTCAGTTTGGTTTCTATAAAATTAATAAATGCTGGTTACATGACAAGTATAATGATCTTCAGCCCTTAAAAAAAATCTTCCTGCCCTGCGGGCACTGCCGACAAATATCAACTATACTACGGTCTTTCATGACAGCATCCCTGAATGACCTGTATCCCTGACCCAGCCAGATTTCGCTGAAACTTTGGGTGCTGATATTTCCCATTACATGGCTGGCGTTTTTATCATAACAGCATGGCACTACGTCACCATCGGTTGTTATAACTGCGGTGGTCCACATCCTTATGCACCCTCTTTTCCGAAGGCCTGCGATCTTCCACTGCCCGTCCGAGAGGCGGTACCTTGATCTGCGCTGATCAGCCGGCATCCACTCTGCGGCCCTCCCATCATCCAGCACCTGAATACTCTTGACTCTGAACCCCGCTCCTATCGAGGCAGCAAATTCCGCCGCCGCACCTGCCTCATGTTCATTTCCACGATGAAGCAGAAACTGCAGGGTGAGCTTCGGCGCTGGGCCTCGCTGTCCGGCAACACCGGGGGTGAGCTTCGGCGCTGAGCCTCGCTGTCCGGCAATCGCGGCCAGCATCCTTATGCCTTCTGTTACGCGTGCATGGTCACCGCCCTTCCTGTATAAATTATATGTTTCAGGGGTTACTCCGTCATATGAAATAATTATCTCCTTCAATGATGATTCTGAGAGTCTGAGGCATGTCTCCCTGTCAAGAAAGTGACCATTGGTGGAGATGACCGGGTTCATTCCGGCAAAAAGCTCTGCTATCTGAAAGAATTGCGGGTGCATCAACGGCTCACCCTGGAAGCTTAGCCATGCGGAAAGCACGTGGCCTCTGAACTTAGAGGCAATGATAGAGGCAAGATCGTAGCTCATGAACTCACTCCTCCTTCTTAGAATGCCGGTTCCAGTGAAGCATTCCGGACAGCTAAGATTACACGTGCTGCTCAGCTCGACGCTTATGGCTGGAGGCAACGGCGGATGAATGGAAATGCCCGCATATCTCTTGACGGCGTAAGAGAAAACAGAGTAACTTGCATTTAGAAAAGGAGAAGGCATGGCAAAGACAAATAAACATTATTTTTTGGTCAATGTTTAGGGGAAAAGGGGAGATTCCGGTCATTACTATAGAAAGATGATTCGGATTAAGAACAAAACAAATAAAACGATGATGAAAACAAAAGTACTTTTTACAGCACTGGCAACGATCCTACTCTTCCTTTTACCTGCAGGTGATATCTACGCAGCATCCTCTGCCGTAAAATCTAAGAGAGACCAGACACAGATAACAACCATTCGCGGACGAGTGATTGATGCCGAGACAACCCAGGCCCTTATCTATGCAGGCATATCCCTGCAGGGAACCAACATCTCAACGGTAACAAACCTTGACGGTGAGTTTACACTTAAAATTGGCGATGAAGAATCCGGCAAGCTGGAGTTTTCATATGTGGGCTACAAGAACAAGGTTGTATCAGTTGACGAGCTGAAAACCAGCGGCCAGCGTAATGTGATCAGGCTCGAGACCGCTATGATACCTATAGCAGAGGTGATCGTCAAGCCGCTTATTCCGCAGGATATTATGGAAAAGGTAATGAGCCGCTTTAATGAAAACTACCCCGAAGTGCCCAATGACATGACAGGGTTCTACCGCGAGACCATCAGAAAAAACCGCAACTATGTCTCTATAGGCGAGGCTGTGGTGGAAGTTTTCAAGGCTCCCTATCAGAATGAACTAAGGTATGACGCCGTAAAAATATACAAGGGCAGAAAGAGCAGTGACGTTGATAAGATGGATACCGTACTCTTCAAGCTCCAGGGCGGACCCACAACATCACTTTACCTTGACGTGGTAAAAAACCCCGAAGCGTTCCTCACCAGAGAGGCTCTTACACAGTATGACCTTGAGCTGTCAAGTATTGTAGTCATTGACGACAGGACCAACTATGTCATCAACTTCTACCAGAAGCCTTCCATAACAACCCCATTATACCAGGGACGTCTCTTTATAGATATGGAGACCTATGCGGTGGCTCAGGCAGAATTTGCATTCAACCTTGAGAACAAGGACGTTGCAGCATCAATGTTCATCAGGAAGAAACCGATGGGCATGCAGGTGACACCCGAGCTGACATCTTATCTGGTACAATACCGCGAAATGGACGGCAAGTGGTACTTTAACCACTCCAGGGCAGAGGTCAAGTTCAAGGTAGCCTGGAAAAAGAAGCTTTTTAACACTAACTATACTACTATGTCAGAACTTGCCATCACCGACCGTACGGAAGAAGATGTGGTAAAGTTCTCGGCAAAGGATAGAATCAAACCCTCTCACGTCTTCACCGAGGAGGTGACAGCCTTCGCTGATCCAGACTTCTGGGGCGACTATAACGTGATTGAGCCCGATCAGAGCATCGAGGCAGCCATAAGAAAACTGAGCAGAAAAGTTAAATTCAGCGACAGAACTGAATAGACAATCGCCAATGGGCTATGCACAGTGACAGTGATATAATAAGGAGGATCAGGCAGGGAGACAAACAAGAGTTTGAGAAGCTGTTCCGGTCCTCCTATGTTTCACTGGTACGTTATGCCAAAACCTTTGTAAAAGATCATGATACGTCGGAAGAGATCGTTCAGGACCTCTTCTTCAGGCTCTGGAACGAGAGACAGAAGCTGAAAATAAAAAGTTCATTGACAGGTTATCTCTTCCGCTCAGTACACAATAGGGCGTTACACCATTTAGAACATCAGAAAGTTGTCAGCCGCCATGCAGGAGAGATGGCTGCCGCAACCGAACTGACAGCTGAGCCGGTGACCGAGGCTATATACTACAACGAACTGCAGTCCAAAGTTGCAGGAGTGATTGAGAGATTGCCGGAGAGATGCAGGTTAATATTCCGAATGAGCAGGTTCGAAGGACTAAAATATAATGAAATAGCTGATAAACTGGCGGTATCACTCAAAACAGTTGAGGGAGACATGGGAAAAGCACTCAGAGAATTCAGAAAAGCACTCGCAGAGTAATGAAGAAAAACAGACAAATAGAGAAAATGAATGACCGGGAGTGGGCCGATGCAGCTGCATGGCTATCGGGTGAAGAGAACGCTGGCAGTGAAGCCGCACAGCTCCTGGTTAGTGAAGACAGAGAGATAATGAAGAAATGGAATGATCTGAAAAATACAGATAATGAAGTAATTGATGTCGATAAAG
The DNA here is from genome assembly GCA_964418865.1 of uncultured Rikenella sp. Classification (GTDB taxonomy): domain Bacteria; phylum Bacteroidota; class Bacteroidia; order Bacteroidales; family VadinHA17; genus SR-FBR-E99. The sequence continues at coordinate 6,976 of CAYQNT010000057.1, read as the reverse complement.
CATGGGGCAGGCTTAACAGCATGATAGAAACTGAAAGCCCGGTTATCCTATTGCAGAAAACAACAATACTGAGAACATTTGCCAGGATTGCTGCCATGGTGATAATAGTGACCGGAATAGGATGGCTGCTCTTCGGGGTTATTGCTCCTAAAGAGCTGACAGCCACCGCCACCGCCGATCAGAAGAATGTAGAAATACTGCTGGCTGACGGTAGCAAGGTATATCTCAACCGTAACAGCCGGCTTAACTATCCCAAAGAGTTCAGAAGCAACAGCCGTATGGTCTCACTCAGAGGCGAGGCATTTTTTGACATAGCCCCCGATGCTGAACGACCGTTTATTATAGATGCAGGGAAGGCAAAGGTCAGGGTATCCGGAACATCATTCAACGTCATCACTGACAATAGTAGCAATGAGGTGGAGGTGTATGTCTCAACGGGCTCGGTGATACTTATAAGCAATGATAAATCGCAAAGCCTGACCCTCGAACCTGAATTCGTTGGCAGGGTTTCTGACGCCGGCGCATCACAGTCACTAAATACCAACGTTAATTACCTGGCCTGGCACACAGATATGCTCGTTTATGACGGTGAACGCCTTGAGGTAGTATTCTCAGATCTTAAACGTACCTTCAATATTGATATTAAGGCTGCTGACCCGGCTATTAACGATTACAGGCTTACCTCGCCCTTCGAACGGCAGCCTCATGATACAATTATTAAGCTGATTTGCACTACCTTTAACCTTCATTCTGTCGGGGAAGAAGGGACTTATATCCTCTATCCCGGACAGGCTCAATAATAACTGATGTGGCTGACAGGTTCAAAGGGAAGAGAGATGATCATGGTTGCCGGCCTGTTTATGCTCTCTATGCAGTTATTTCCGCAGGAGAGCATCCTTGACAAGCCTGTTAAGCTGCCGGGGAACAGTATAAAGGCATCCAGGGCACTGAATGAGTTAAGCACGATAACCGGCTTTCTCTTTACCTATGACACACACATTATAAACTCGGAAAGGACATTCTCACTGCCGGATTATGAGACATCCCTAAGAGAACTCCTTGATTCCATAACAGGGACTCCTGCTGTAAGATACTCTGTAATAGGCAGACACATCATACTGTACCGCGAGATGCCTGTTCAGACGGATCAGGAGATGAAATATGATTCATTGCCTCTGTTTCTTTCCATCGGTGGCAGGATTACCGATACCGAGACCTCGGAACCTCTCCCCTACGCTACTATAGGTATAAGCCATCGCGGAAAAGGTACTGTGACAAACTTCAACGGCGACTTTATTCTGAGAATCAGCGAGGATTATATTAACGATACTCTCACCGTCTCCTACGTTGGATATATCAACCGGGAGATACCCGTCAGGAGTCTCCCCGGCAATGTCATGACCATCAGAATGCAAAGAGACTTCATCCCGATACCTGAAATAATAATCAGGGTACAAGACCCGCAACTCATCATAAGTAAAACAATCTCCTCCATAGCCTCCAACTACGGTACTTCACCGGCACTGCTTACAGGATTCTACCGCGAAGGGGTCTATCGTCGAAAAGAGCCACAGGCTTACTCTGAAGCGGTGGTACAGATATATAAAAGTTCCTATGCCAGATCTCTCCAGAATGATCAGGTCAAGGTTATACGAAGCAGAAAAATTGAGAATCTGGAAGCAAAAGATACCCTGGCTGTCAGGCTAAAGGCAGGACTTGGCGCCACACTGTCACTTGACGGTATGAAAAATCTGTTCGACTTCCTTGATCCGCAGTCTTTTCGGTTCTATGAATACCACCTAACCGATATTGTTACCGTTGATGGACAGACAGCATATGTGATCTCCTTCAAACAGAGGGATGAGATCACCGAAGCGCTGATGCAAGGCGACATCTACATTAATGTCGATAATTACAGTGTCATCCTTGCCGAATTTGAGGTCAACCCTCTTTATATTGATCAGACCAGCGAATCATATATAAGCAGGTTACCGAGAGAGTATTCAATGAAGCCGGAATATGTGAGGTACAGGGCTCACTACAGGAATGTAGACGGGAGGTACTATCTTGCCCATGTCAGGGGAGATCTTGGCTTCCTGGCAAAAGGGAAAAAACAGCTCTTTAGCAGCCGGTTCAGGATATTCTTTGAGCTGGCAACAACAGATTACCGGACAGATAATGTGACAAGGTTTGACCATGAGGAACTGGCTCCGGTCTATTCTATATTTTCACTTACCATTGACGGATATGACGCCGGGTACTGGAAAGGTTTTGATTTTCTCAAGCCCGAGGAAGATCTTGTGGATGCCCTTGAAAAACTGAAAGTGAGGCTGGGAGAATTCAGTGAATAAGATTGTGACTTTCTCAAGTCCGGGGAAGATCTTGTGGAAGCCCTTGCAAAGCTGAAGGGGAGACTGAGAGAATTCAGTGAATAAGGTTGTGACTTTCTCAAGTCCGGGGAAGATCTTGTGGAAGCCCCTGCAAAGCTGAAGGGGAGACTGAGAGAATTCAGTGATTATAACCTGACTGCTAGTAACTTTCAAGTATCTTGTAAAGATCAGCGAGATCAGGCGTCAGAATGATCTCCGTCCTTCTGTTCTTCTGCCTGGCATCAGGTAGCTTTCTTGCATCAACAGGCATATACTCACTGCGTCCCGATGCAACCAGTCGTTTCGGATTAATATTGGTATCCTGCGTCAGCATCCTGACAACTGTAGTAGCCCGCTTGACACTCAGATCCCAGTTATCAAGTATTTGCTGGCCGGGAGCAGCCCTGTATGGAACATCATCTGTATGTCCCTCTATGGTTATGGTTATGTCTGGGTTTTTCTCAAGCAGGGCGCCCAGCTTGCGTAAGACGGTGCGGCCGTTGGCGTCAATCTCATAACTGCCGGTTTTAAAGAGCAGCTTATCATCCATTGAGACATATACCTGCCCGTTCTTCATTGTCACAGTGAGACCGTTGTTCTCGAACCCGTAGAGAGCGGCCGACACTTTATCTTTAAGAGTCTTTACCGCTTTCTGTTGCGCATCAAGCATCTTTTCAAGTTCTGCAAGCCTTGCATTTCGCTTCGAAAGCTCATAAGTAAGCTCCTCAAGCGTTGCCTTCTTGGTATCAAGGTTCATCTCCAGATCCCGCATGAGGTCTTCCCTTTGCTGAAGATCAGTCTGGGCCTGCCGCAGCTCAGCAAGAAGCCTCTGTGTCTCTTGAGCCTTACCGGCTACCAGTTCCTGCTGTGCCCGCTGCAGCTCATCATAGCGTGTGGTTAACCGGTTGACCTCATCCCTTGACTGGCTCAGCTCAGCCTTCACCCCTCCTATCTCCTTCGTCAGCCTGCCGGTATCTTCAGTAAGCTGCATCGATTTAGTTGTCAGTTCCTTGTTTGACATTGTCAGCCAGATATTTTCTGCCTTGAGGGAGTCACGCTCTGACATTAACATGTAGCTCTTGTCAGTTAAGGTATTGTACCGCTTCCCGGTAACACATGAGCCTGCCGTGAACGCGATAATTAATATCGGTAAAAAAACTTTCCGTGAAATCATAACCTGACTTTTTTGGCATTACCACTGATGCGAATTAAACAATAAATGGCTTATCCTGTTCTTAATAGTAGAATGATTAATTAACAATACTGAATATTTACTACCATTTTCCGGGAAGCAGTATTCCTACTCTAAAAATCAAAATATGAGTATATTTGCCCGGTCACTTATAGCACCGGATAAATGTCAGACACAGAACGGCTGTTAGACAGTATAAATACTCCTGATGACCTCAGGAAGCTTGACAGGCTTGACCTTGTGAAGCTTAGCGATGAGCTCAGGCAGCATATCATTGATGAGGTCAGTAGTAATCCCGGCCACTTAGGCGCAAGCCTTGGGGTGGTTGAGCTGACTGTTGCCCTGCATTACGTTTATAAAACGCCTTATGACAAGATCATATGGGACGTTGGGCATCAGGCATATGGGCATAAGATCCTGACAGGACGAAAGGCTCAGTTTCACACAAATCGTAAATACAAGGGTGTAAGTGGTTTCCCTCGCATGTCTGAGAGCGAGTATGATGCGTTTGGCGTTGGTCACTCTTCAACCTCCATCTCAGCTGCCCTGGGCATGGCCGTAGCCTCCAGAGCCCAAGGTAAAAAACAAAAGGTTGTGGCAGTTATAGGAGATGGCGCGCTCCAGGCTGGCCTCGCTTTTGAAGGCCTGAACAATGCGGGGAACGAGAAGGCTGACCTGCTTGTCATTCTCAACGATAATAACATATCTATTGATGCAAGCGTAGGCGCCCTGAAGGAGTACCTTCTTGACATTACCACCAGCAGGACCTATAACAGGTTTAAGGACAAGTTGTGGAGGGTACTTGGACGCTACAAGAGAGTGGGCAGAAAGGCACGTAGTCTTGCATCACAGATTGAAGGAAGCATTAAAGGAACGGTGCTGGAAGACAGTAATCTGTTTGAGGCATTTAAATTCAGATATTTCGGTCCGATTGACGGACATGATGTCATGCATCTAACAAAGGTGCTGGAAGATCTCAAAACTATCCCCGGTCCCAAGCTTCTTCACTGTGTCACCGTTAAGGGAAAAGGATTCGCGAAAGCTGAGCAGCAACAGACCATTTTTCATGCTCCCGGCAAGTTCGATAAATGTACGGGTGAGCTTATAAAACCTGCCGAATGTCCAAAGCACCCACTATACCAGGAGGTGTTCGGTAATACCATTCTTGAGCTGGCAAGGCAGAATGACCGGATCGTTGGTGTCACCCCTGCCATGCCCAGCGGCTGCTCCCTCAACATCATGATGAAGGAGATGCCGGACAGGGCCTTTGATGTAGGCATCTGTGAACAGCACGCTGTGACCTTCTCCGCTGGAATGGCAGCTAACGGTCTTCTCCCTTTCTGTAACATTTACTCCTCATTCATTCAGCGCGCCTATGACCAGGTGGTTCATGACGTGGCTATCCAGGGATTGAAGGTGGTGTTCTGCCTTGACCGCGGAGGGCTGGTGGGAACTGACGGCGCCACACACCATGGCTTCTTCGATCTTGCCTTCATGCGTAATATACCGGGGATGATCACCGCAGCGCCTATGGATGAGGTGGAGCTGCGCAACATGATGTATACTGCTCAGCTGGATAAGGTAAAAGGCCCGTTCAGCATACGCTACCCACGTGGTACCGGTGTGATATGCGACTGGCGTCAGCCGTTTGAGGAGATGGAAGTAGGCCGCGCACGATTGATAAGCGAGGGTAGTGATATTGCTGTACTGAGCATAGGCCACCCGGGTAACTTCGTCGTGGAAGCTGCGAAAAAGCTACATGAGAAGGGAATCTCAGTCATGCATTATGACATGCGATTTGCTAATCCTCTTGACGAGGAGGTGCTTCACCAGATCATGAAACGCTTCACTAAGATCATCACCGTTGAGGACGGGGTGATCAAGGGAGGATTCGGCAGCGCCCTGCTGGAGTTTGCCGCCGACCACGGTTATACTGCTCACATCAAGCGTCTGGGCATCCCGGATTATTTCGTTGAGCACGGGACACAGCAGGAGCTGTGGCACGAGTGCGGCTACGATGCTGAAGGGATACAGAGCGCTATTGAAGAAGCAGTAAAACAATCAGCAGTCAGCAATCCACCGTCAGCAGTCGGGGCAGGCAAGGAGGAAAGCGACGAAGTCCCGAGAATCGGGAGAGCAAGGAGCATGGACCATGGAGCAAGTTGCACGGGGCAAGGAGCAGTCGGCTGGCAGACTGAGAACTGAGAACTGAGAACTGAGGACTGAAGACTGAGGACTGAAGACTGAGGACTGAAGACTGAAGACTGAGGACTGAAGACTGAAGACTGAGGGCTGAGGGCTGAGGGCTGAGGGCTGAAGACTGAGGGCTGAAGACTGAGGGCTGAAGACTGAAGACTGAAACAGACAGGGAGATTTGAATTTGTAAAAATATTAATCTGATTACTTCTCCATTAACCATGAAAAAAGCTCTATTCTTATTTGTCGTCGCTGTCGTCCTGATGATATCATCCTGCTCAACCAGCTCAAGCCAGAAGGAAACCTGGGTACAGCTATTTAACGGTCAGAATCTCGACGGATGGGTCATCAAGATAAAGGGATCGCCTCTCGGGGAAAACTATAAAAACACCTTTAGAGTCGAGGATGGTATAATGAAGGTCTCATACTCGGAATATGATACATTCAGGTATGAATTTGGGCACATCTATTACAAGGAACCCTTCTCATCTTACAAGCTGCGCGTAGAATACAGGTTCACTGGTGAGCAGCTTCCCGGAGGGCCCTCATGGGGTTATCGCAACAGCGGCATTATGTTCCACTGCCAGAATCCGGCAACTATCACGCTAGACCAGGATTGGCCCGTATCTATTGAGGCCCAGTTTCTTGGCAGCACGACTGATCACGAGACTACCACCATGAACGTATGTACGCCCCACACCCATATTGTGATTAGTGATTCCCTTATTACACAACACTGCACCTCATCAACATCAAAGTTTTTCTATAATGACACATGGGTCGCGGCTGAACTGGTTGTTTATGCTGACAGTATCATTCATCACATCGTTAACGGTGACACTGTACTTACCTACTCAAAACCTCAGATCGGAGGAGATCTGCCCGATGGCTTTCCGCTAGTCCAGGGCACACCCCTCAAGGAGGGTTACATAGCCCTGCAGTCGGAGTCGCACCCTGTTGAATTCAGAAAGGTGGAGTTGATGAAGCTTAAGAAATGACAGCATGCAGAAAGCAATAGTGAAATAGCTTTGGCATGCGTTTGAAAAATTTATTCTATTTTCGCAGACTGCACGTATAGCATGGAGCAAGGGGCAGGCAAGGAGCAAAGCGACGAAGTCCCGATAATGGGGAGGGCATGGAGCAATCAGCAGTCAGCAATCGGCAGTCGACAGTCAGCAGGGACTGATAGCTGAGAACTGAGGGCTGAGGGCTGAAGACT
>CAYQNT010000056.1:13431-17166 GCA_964418865.1 uncultured Rikenella sp. | reverse complement strand
CCGAACCAGCCATCACCGCTGCAGTGTTCTCCATTCCCAGGTGCCCTACTATCAGTGGCACCCCGCCGCTAAAGATCATAAAAGCAGCCTTTACGGTCATGCCAAGGAAACCCCAGACGATAGCCCGCGGGAGTAATCCGAATCCTGCCGGCAGATAAATACCTGTTTTGATCCGGCTCCCGAGCATCTCTCCCATGGTAGCCAGCAGTGCAAATTTGATGAAGCTGGCGGTGAAGGCCCAGTCCGTGCTAAACCAGAGAAAAAGCTCAAATAATTTGTGCGAAAGAAAGAACGGAACAAATAATCCGACAAAAACAATTATGAACAGTATATCAGTACGCTTCATTGGGATTTGCGATTTGCGAAGTGCGAAGTGCTATTTAATTTTACTGCTGACTGCCGACTGCTGACTGCTGACTCTTACCCTGGCATCCACTGCCACTATCCTGTCAGGTGTGCCGAGCAGCGGATTGATATCCATTTCCTCTATCTCAGGGGCAACGGTCAGCAATGCCGACACTGAGGTAATCACATTTACGAATGCTTCCTCATTCACCCCGGCTGATCCGCGGATACCTTTAATTATCTTATATGACTTCAGTGACCGTATCATTGATCCGGCCTCCTGGTGGGATACAGGCGCCAGTGCTGTTGCCACATCCCTGAAGACCTCAATAAAGATGCCTCCCATGCCCGCCATAACCAGATGGCCAAAAAGGCCCTCCCTCTTGGCCCCGCAGAAGAGCTCCATGCCGCTTATCATCTTTTGCACCAGAATGGCTGTGACCTCCGGCAGCTTCATCATCCTGTTATATTCAGCCTTCACCTCACTGTCGCTTCCTATGTTCAGTGCCACCCCTCCAATGTCTGACTTATGCACTGGCCCCACCACCTTCATCACCACCGGGTAACCCATCTCCCTGGCTGCCTTCACGGCACTGTCAGCAGATCTAACCACACTTTCAGGCACTGTCTCTATCCCGACTGCTTTAAGCAGCATTGTCACCTTATCCGGAGCGAGGTATCCATCTTCTGCACTGTCAATTACAGTCCTAATGGCGGCACTGTCAGCCACTAACATGGTTTTCTCCGGCTCTGCCGGTGACGGTGTGTCATGCACCCTGCAGAGAGCCTTGCCAAAGAGCACCTCATCAGGGAATATTGCATTTCCATGAGCAATGAACTCTGCTATCTCTCTTTTGACATTTATCACTGAGGGCAATATCGGGTAAACCGGTTTGCTGCAACTGCGGATCTTATCATGCAACAGGCTGTAGACATCATCCACCGGAAAGAGTCCGGGGCTGCCGAAGATGACAGCCATGGCATCTATCCCGTCAAAATCATTCTCGCATGCGTCAAGTATGAGTCCTAGTTGTTCGGCGGTGCCGGTGGCCAGAAAATCTATCGGGTTTGCCACTGACGAACCTGGAAAAAGATTCTCAAGGAGGCGGTCAGCGGCCGGACCTGAGAGATGTGGTATCTCCATGCCGCCTTCGCTCAGGGTGTCAGTAAGCATCACTGCCGGTCCGCCGGCATGAGTGACAATGGCAATCCTTTTCCCGCTCAGAGGCTTGTAGGTAAAGAGTGCAGCCACATAAGCCAGCTCAGTGCGGTTGTGACATCTGACAATCCCTGCCTTGCGGAACAGCGCCTCCACGGCTATGTCAGGGGAGGCCATTGCCCCTGTATGCGACGAAGCAGCCCGCGAACCTGCCTCTGAGGTGCCGGCTTTGATGGCAGCGATACGGCATCCCTTTCTTATAAGGGAAGCAGAGTGTTTGAGTAACCTTTGAGGATCCGAGATACTCTCCATATAAAGCAGCTTTATCGGCGAGCTTTTCTCTGCGTCAAACGTCAGGTCAAGGTGCTCAAGCACATCCTCTACACCTATCTGAGCGCTATTGCCTACCGACCAGACACTTGAGAAAGGGAGGCCGCTGGTGATGGCTGCCTCAAGAATAAAGACGGCCGTTGCACCCGAACCGGAGATAAAATCAATACCCCGTGATGAGAGTCGCGGTATGGGCTCGGTAAAGACACCGTGATAGTTATTATTAAGGAATCCTATACAGTTGGGTCCGATGAGTGATCCTCCGGTCTGGTTCACGATATCTACTATCTCCTTCTCAAAGTCAGCTCCCTCCTGGTCCTCCTCGCTAAAGCCGGCCGAGAGAATTATATAGCCTCCTGTTTTCTTTTCTTGCGCAAGCGTTCGCACTATGGCCGGGCAGTACCGCGCTGCCACTGCAATTACTGCCAGATCTGTTTCCGGTAGCAGTGACACATCAGAATAGGTCTGAATGCCCTGTACCACAGATGCTTTGGGGTTGACGACAAAGATCTCACCTTTAAAGCCGCAGGCAAGAAGGTTCTTCAGTGCCTTTCCACCGGCCTTGGTGATGTCATCGGAACCACCGACAACAACTATGCTGCTGGGGTTTAGTAATTTAGCGTTAATCATAATCAAGGTCTCTAATGTTTGAAAGGTAGAAACATTTTAAAATAAAACAAATGACCGGAATGGCCGGAACGGCTGTCAGTTATCAGGCAGTGAATATGGGACCCAGATCCTCTGGCCGATGCAGTTAACGGCTCGTACCTAAATGAAAAGTTACATATGGGTTCTTAACTTTAGTGGAACAGGATTACTTTTTCCTGCTTTCATTTCCAGACCAGGTTGGGTTAGACTTTAACAGTGTCTCTTTTGGAGTCCGGAAGCGGTTTGGCATTCCTGTAAATCAACCAGTATATAAGTGGAACAATAAACAGGCTGACAATGGTACCCATAGTCATGCCTCCGATCAGAGCGTATGAAAAAGGTTTCTGCAACTCGCTGCCCAAATCGTTGCTGAAAAGCAGTGGCAGTACGGCCAGGATGCTTGTCAGTGCTGTCATTACTATTGCCCTGAATCGTCTTTGCCCACCCTCCCTGATGGCTTCTTCAAGGGAGTAACCCTGTTGCCGGAGCTTGTTGAAGGCATCAAGTTTCAAAATTGAGTCGGTAATGATAATCCCTGTCATGATAACCATACCTATGGCCGACATCAGGTTCAGTGTCTGACCGGCAATAAGAAGAGCAAACAGTGCTGCGGCAATATCTGCCGGTATTTCGGATAGAACTATCAAAGGCTGAATAAGTGATTCAAACTGGGCGGCAAGGATGAAGTAGAGCAGCAGCACGGAGATAAGCAGCAAGAACCCCATCTCTCTGAGCAGTTTCATATCAGAAAACAGAGAGCCGGTATAGCGTACCTCAAAGAGCGAACTCTCCTTTACCTTTGCATCAATACGATTAATAAAGAGATCTTTGTCCTTTCTTTTTGGCGAGAATGCGAGAGACACATATTCACCTTCCTTTCCTGAAACTATGGTCTTCAGATCCTGGTTCCGGCTGAGGCTAATCAGCGAGCTTACAGGAATATCCGCTCCCGTTCTGTTCTTAACGGTAGAACCTTCAAGTACCTCTGTAAGCGAGGCTTCCTCACCCTTCAGCATCACCGGTAAAAATCTGGTGAATGAATGCAGCACTGCAGCCCGGTTTTCATGCAGACCAGTCTTGATGACCCTCAGCAGATCATCATAAGCGACGTTATACATCAGCATTCTCTCCATATCAGCCTCTATGGCAAGATGCTCTTGTAAAGGTATCTTGTTTGCAGCCTTCAGTAACGGGTCACTATTCAGTATCCTGTTCAGTTCCATCAATGCGGGCAGGTCAGGTGCCAGAGCTGC
>CAYQNT010000056.1:7828-13421 GCA_964418865.1 uncultured Rikenella sp. | reverse complement strand
CATGATCACCTCAGCCACCAGCGGAGGCTGTGTGCCAGTGAAAAGCTTCTCGAAGACATTAACAGGTGGTTCAAATGTCACTGACGCTTTTCCGTATGCTGTGGCCAGTCTCTGCCTGAAAGCCGCTATTGTTGCAACAAGATCATCCTCAGATGAGACAGATAGGTAAATCCTTGCCTCCGAAGGAGAGAGCACTCTGTCACGGTTGAGCATGAACTGTTGCCTCCCGATAAAAGCATTACTCTGGATGATCATGTCACCTGCCGCCTGAAGCAGATCAGTTACCCTCCTGCTGTTCTCTTCCACATTGATATTTTCGTTCCATTCAATGGTTGCAATTGTCTCCATTTCAGTAAACTGCGGCATCTTCTCTTTCTCCAGGCTTCTGAGTATGACCAGCCCGGCAGGTATCAAAAGGATGAAAAGGATGATGCATAATGCTTTATGCCTGAATACATATTCGAGCCCTCTCTCATAAAGCCTTTCAGGCGTGAGTCTCTTTTTTATCTTCTTACCCGCTTGACCCAGGAGCTTGTCACGGAAACGTGCCAACGCCATATCCGCTTTACCGGCACTTTTATATGTCAGCCTGTATATGACGGGCATAAAAGTGATTCCAACCATATAGGAGACAGCCAGTCCGATAAGTACAGATAACGCTTCGTCATGCATGAGGGCTCCTGCAATACCGCTCAGAAAGACAAGAGGAACAAAAACTGCCACGTTTACCAGCATGGAACTGAGCTGGGGTGTAAGAACCTCATTTGTACCTAGGACACACGCGTCATCCAGGGATAGCCCTCTCTCACGGTGCTGAGTGATATTGTCTGTGACAACAATTGAGTTGTCCATCATATTACCTACAGCAAGTATCAGGCCTGCCAGTGAGATGATATTTATCGATAATCCTGCCAGATAAAAGAAGAGAAGTGATATAACAACGGAAACCAAAAGTGAGAAGCCGATAAGCAGAGGGAGTCTAATATCACGCATGAAGAAAACGACAACAACAATAACCAGTATCAGTCCCTGCAATAGGTTTCCCTTCAGGTTTCCAATGGAGTAAGCAAGCAATTTGGTCTGGTCCTGTGATGCCATAAATGATATTTCAGGGTAGTCACTCTCAAAGTGCCTGACCATCTCGTCGATCTTGTCCCGCATGTCAGCTATCTTTGCGTCTGACTGCTTTATCACGGCCATGGTTATTGCCTGTCTGCCGTTTGCCGCGAACATACCCTCTCTTCTAATGGGAGCCAGCTCCACCTTTGCTAACTCATCCAAAGGTATAATCCTTCCACCCGTGTTGAGGCGTATCTTTGCAACGTCGTCACGGTCACGGAGCAGTGATGATATCCTGATATTGTAACGGTAGTGTCCATCACGGATGGTCATGGTGCCTGCGCTGATATTATTATCAGCCAGGGCAACTTCGATGTCCTGCAGGGATATCCCCAGGCTCTGCATCAGCCGCATGTCAGGCTCAATGACCACCTGTGGTGAAACCATCCCGCTTATATCTACCAGTGCCACCTCCGGAAGCTGTTCAATACGTTTCCTGATTACCGTCTCAGCAAATTCGCTCAGCTGCATGAACATCTCCATATCACTGCCCTTTTTATCTCCGGCATCCTCTCTCAGTGACAGGTCAAGGTAAAAGACAGGTATATCCGTAGCGCTGGCCTTGATTACCCCTGGGCGTTCCATGTCACGGGGCAATGAGGTCATGGCACCATCAATCTTCTCATTAACCTCAATAAACGCATAATCAACATTAGTCCCGTAATTGAATCTGAGAATGATGGTTGCACTCCCGTCACGCGTCTCGCTGCGCAGCTCGTTCAGATGACCTGTCTGCATTATCTGTGCACGCAGCGGGCGTACAATGATATTCTCAAGCTCCCGTGCCGAGCTGTTGGGGTAAGTTATAGTGACAGTGACCTCGGGTATAGGTATGTCAGGCATCAGCGACACCGGCAGTGACCGGTAGGCTATCAGCCCCAGGATCACCGCAGCAGTGAAGGTCATCAAGACTGCGACAGGCCGCGAGATGAGAAATCTCACCATACTCCCTGTTATTATTTTAAAAAGATTCTTGAGTCATGGTTGAGGTTAAAGTTCCCCGAGACTATCACTGAATCACCCTCATTTAACCCTTCATTTACGGTGTATGAATCCAGGTTCTCGAGGCCTGTGGTAACATAAACCCATTTAGCCCTGCCGTTGCTGCAAGTGAAAACGACCTGTTTTTCGCTTCTCAGCACCACTGCCTGACGGGGTATTACAAGCTGGCCGGGGATCTTCTCTCCGGCAATAACTTTTACATTCATACCCTCAAACAGAGTACGTCTGCTGTTTGTCACCAGCGCCCCCACCCTTACCATACCGTTATTATCAACAACAGGGTTAATGGAATTGATTACGCCTGTATATTCTTCATTTCCGGCCAGGAAGGGAACTATCCTTACCGTCTGCCCCTTGCGTAATGATAACAGCTCACTCTCGAGAACGGGAAAGAATGCAACAAACCTGTTATCATCAATGACTGTACAGAAGGGTGATCCGGGGACTGCCAGATCATTCTCATGGGTGAACAGGTTAGCTACCACACCGGCAAACGGAGCCCTGAGCAGTGCTTCACTCAGGTTGTATTCTGCCATCCTGAGGTCAGCAGCTGCCTTATCGAGCCCGCTTCGTATCCGTGCCGCTTTGACAGCAGGACGCGGTATCATCGATGTATCAGTATTTCTGTATCCCTGTGCCAGAAGCATATCCTGAAACTCAAGCAAGGACCTTTCATACTGGTCTCGACTGAGTACCAGGGTATTATCCAAAGTAAACGTATCAAGTGTGGCGACAACCTCACCGGCAGATACATGATCTCCGTTACGGACCTTGATTGAGGCTATTCTCTCACGGGTGCGAAACTCAAGGTCAGCCCTCTGCAACGCATTTAACCGGCCATTACTGATTATGTCACGTCTGAAATCGCTTCGCTTAATGACAATAACCTCAACTTCCTGAGCTTCATCAACGGCAGCAGCCACCCTCTCCGACGGCGTGGGCTGCAATTCACCTTTACCATTATGCCTGCATGAACCAAATATGACAGTAAAAATGAGAATAGTGAAGTAAGTTAATTTTATGATTCTCATAATTGTAAGGGTTTATCAGATTTAACTTTATCATCAATGCCGCTAAGTGCACCAGGCAGCCTCAGGAAGAGAGGCAGGTAAAAGAATATACCTATGAGGGAGAAGATCAAGCCCCCAATCGTTCCTGCAGAGAGAGCAAACCAGAAAGCCTGCTTCTGGCCTATCAGGAAAGGAATGAATCCCAGCACAGTGGACATTACAGTAAGCAATATCGGAATTATTTTGTAATTGAAGGCCTTGAGATATAAATGAAAAGGGGAGTGAGTATTTGTCTTCTTCGCCCGTAAGAGGCTATTGAAGTCGTTCAGTATATAAATTGCAGCATTTACGGTGATACCGCATAGAATAATCATAGCAGCGAAACCACCCTGATCAAAGTTCAGTCTGAAGAGCCAGAACGTCAGAAAGAGTCCGATATAGGCTACCGGGATAGCGAGTATAACTGCGAAAGGTTGCAGCAGTGATTCGAACAGTATGGCACAAACGAAATAAATGATGACAATTATAAGACCCAGGAGCCAATAATGACCCTTGTCTTCCTGCCACATCCAGTAAAATCTTCCCGGATCGGGTGTGGCGGTATAGCCCATGGGGAGTTGATCTCTAAAATATTTCAGGTTATCGTTTATATGCCGGCGTGCTGTTTTCTCTGCGCCAACAAAATCAAACCGAAGGTACATCAGGTAATTCTGGTTTTCCTTAGCTATGACGGGTGCTGTTGTCTCGCGAACAATATCTGATACTGACAGCAGCCTGTAAAAGATGGAATCATTGAACACCGGAGCACGTGATACTGACCATATATCCTCGTCCTCTCCACCCCCCCGATGCAACCTGATGTTTTCATTGCCTGAAGGCGTTTTAAGCGCAGCAAACCAGGGCTGGTAGAGTGATCTGCTGCCAAGTTCTCTGGTTACGGCCGAGAGGGGCAGACCTGAAGCCAGAACTCTGTCTTTATCTATCCTCATATTGAACTCCACATTATCAGGCCTGCGCCATGAAGGTTCAGACATGATAAATACCTCCCTGTTACGTGGGTTGAGCATAAGTCTTTCGCCTAACTGTCCGGCAAGGCTATACAATCTGTCGTAGTTGTAACCAAGCATCCGGACGTAGTAATCTCCTGTCCCTTCATAAACGGAGTTACTGAACGGATCTCCAAAGCCTATTACATTCCAATAGGCGCCTCCGGTTTCAACAGCCCTGGAGATAACATCACCCTTGAGTATATAGGGGAAAGAACCGTTCTGATGTTCCTGTGTAAAATAAACAGTAATGGTTGCATACCGGGGTGTAGTCTCACTCCTGAAGAACCGTATCTGTCTGAATTGAGACAGGAATTGTTCCATGCCTGCCACAGTGGCATCAGCCTGTTCAATGGTGGTTCCGAGCGGCATGGTTGCAGTGATATAAAGATATGTCTCCTGCGGCATCTCAAAATATGATCCCTCAAAGACTTTCTCTGTAAAGAGCCGCAAGGCTCCTCCGGTGAGTTTATCCGTCACCGGCTTTATCTTTTCAACATAAAGTCTGCTTCCCAGGGTGGCGTTGTATGCATTGTGCCAGGGTTTGTCCCCCCCAAGGCGGTCAGGCAACAGGTAAAACGGCAGTCCGAAGCCCAGCACCAGTATTGCCACAGCCCATCCGCGGTGTCGTCTAAGGAAACCAAGTACCAGTCCATAGTAATAACTCTGCCGGATGATCCGTCGTCTTCGCCTCCAACGTGTTACGGAAGACCGGGGAAGAGATTTTTTATCCAGTCTCATTACATCCATCAACCCGGGGATCACAAATAACGCAGTGAAGAGAGACACCGTCTGGTTAATGATTACCACCATGGCAAAGTCAATAAGGTTGGCTCTTATCTTCTCTCCAAGAAAGAAGATAATTGTAAGGGATGAGACAACTGACAGGGTGCCGGCAAGTATTGCAAGGAATGCTTTCCGGTTTCCTCTCGTCCGCAGGTGGTCCGTCATGATGATGATATTATCGGTCATCAATCCGAGTGAGACAGTAACACCTGCCATGGCATACAGGTGTATTTCAAGCCGGGCAATGAAATAGAATATCACCGCGATACTCAGGTTTCCAATGAGCATCACGATGATCAGCAGCATATACTTTGGTTTGCGTGTCACCAGCAGCACAAAGAGTATCAGGGCCGTGAATGCAAGGAGCGTGCGCAGACCAATATTTTTCAGCTCATCATAAATGAATTCTGTTGAGTCATCCTGCAAAAGGAGACTGTATCCTGCCGGGAAATCTGCGGCAAGGGCGGTCATCACCTCTTTTACATCATGTGCAACAACAAGATTATTCTCACCCATGGCGGCATAAACCAGGATATTGATAGTATTGAGACCGTTAATCCGATAGATCATTTGTCGTTCTGCCTCGGAGTGAGTGATATTGGCAATGTCGGCCAGGGTTACAACCCGTCC
>CAYQNT010000056.1:0-7818 GCA_964418865.1 uncultured Rikenella sp. | reverse complement strand
TCCTCTTCACCGGCACCTGTAACAGAGTGTTGCCATCGGCAAACCGTGTATGGATCACAACAGGCATTGTCTCGCCGCCGGGAGTGATCTTTACCTGACCGGTATCATTCCTGTCCAGGGCAATTTGTATGGCAGTTATGATATCCTCAGGGGTGATTCCTGCAGAAGCCATTTTATCAGGGTCATAGTCTATCAGCCACTCCATTGGGGTGGCGCCATATACCTCAATCCTGTTGATACCATTCACTGCTGCCAATGCCGGTTTCATGTATATCCCGGCATATTGTTGTACCGCGGAGGCACTGGCAGGAGCGTTAAGGGTGTATGAGAGCAGCGGCCTGGTCTCTTCGTCATCAGGACGGTTAACAGCTATCAACGGATAACTCACACCCTGGGGCATAGTAACCCATGCCTGCCTTATGAGGGTACTCAGTTCAAACCGTATGGCGTCGGCATCAGCCTTCTTGTCGAGGGTGAGTGTTACCCTGCCTGTTCCCCGTCCTGACCGTGAGGTTATGCGCCGTATGCCCTGTACGCGTGCTGCCAGGGCCTCAATGACAGAGGTTGCCTCCTGTTCAATAACTCTTGGCTCGGCGCCATACCATGAAAAACTGATTGTCAGTGATGAAATGTAGGCTTCAGGTTTAAGCTTGATATCAAGTTTAGAGATCAGGGGCAGCCCGCACAGGATGAGCAACGTGAAAATAACAATGACTCTGTATGACGATGTCTCCCTGTTCATAGGTCAATCACCCGTTTAGATAAACTGCAATCTCATTTCTATGCTTCCTTCCGACTGGTATAATATCCCTGTGATTCATTCGGACAGATTCACAAGTAAATGTAGCTATCATTTGCTTTTTAATAATATACGATCTATGACACCTCATGAAGATATCCTCAGGGAGTTTCTCCTCAAGCCAACTAATAGGGTGGTTCACAGTAATGATCAGTGTATCTTTGAGAACGATCTCTGAACTTCTCCCCTTTGCTTTAATAAAAGATATTTCATCAATAGTCAAATGGCTTTTGCCTACTTTAGTGTTGACCACAATTGATTTTTTTACATTCTGAGGTGAACGTTCCATAGAATCACTAACTCTTACAGACACATAAACAGACAAAATCACCTCTAAGATAAGAAAGCTGTTTCTGAAAGACAACGTTATTTTATTACGTTAATCGGAGACTACTACGGGGATTACTTTAATCTAGGCGGCACAATAAAATAGCTGCGAACATCACCGTGCATTTAGAAGAACAGATGCATGAGATACTTAAGAAATGCTATTGTGACCTTAGAGGTTCATACTGAGTTGCTGCAGCATGTGCACAACCCGTAGTGTCTTACTTCAGCCTTTTCATGAACCTTTCCCATCTAAATCTGTCAAACCATGATTTTGTTTTGTCAACAGAAAAGAGAACCACAACTGCTTTACCGATGATATGTGTATCCGGTAAAAAACCCCAGTGTCTCGAATCAGAACTCATATAAAAATTGTCCCCGGCAACGAAATAATAGTCTCTATGAAAAACATAATATGAGCATTCCTTTATCATTATAGAATCTAAAGAGTCATGCCTTCCGGGCAGTACACGCTCAAATTGAATTACGGTCTCATAGTGTTTCTTGCTAGGGATAGACAACTCGATGGAATCGCCTTTCCTGGGTACGTACAGAGGACCGTAGTTGTCAACCCTCCAATGAAGCGCGGTATCAAACGGGAATACGTCACTATAAGCCCGTTCCATATCAGTTCTGATTATTCTCACAGTGTCACCCGGAATAGCTATTATTCGTTTAACCATAATAAGCCCAAGAGTGGAAGTGACTTCAGAAGATGCAAGTCCATACTTCGGGCGGTTGAAAACAATTATATCATTTATTTCAGGCTTTTTGCTGTTTCTATGCCATTGGTATTCAATCTCCTGTCTAAATAGAGATCTCGTAACATTAAGAACCCGCGGCCCGTAACTGCTTTTGCTCACAAGAATATAATCTCCCGGGAGAAGAGTAGGTTGCATTGAACCAGAAGGCACATGATATATATCAAATAGATAAAATCTTGCAGCAATAACCATGGCAAACAATAACAGAATTGCCAAAGCCTCCGTGACCCTTTTCAGAGTCTTATTTCTCCTGCTAAACTTCATTCACTGGCACTTTTGCCAATAAATTTGCTAACCTCAATCAAAATTCCTGTTTTATCATAAGTCTTTGACAGATCAGCCTTCTTTACAACTCTGCCATCTTCAATAAAGTAAAAGCAGGGAGCTGTAGGAACTAATAGTTGCAGACTCACAGCATAGTTTTTATCATCAACTAGAATGAGGTCCAGATTCAGGTTGTTATTTTCTATTATGTCACGAATCGATTTCTTATAAAGGGATGATACAATTAAAAGGAAATCACTTCCCGCAGTTTTGGAATATTCCAGAGAAGGCTCTATACATGAAGCGCACCCTTCAGCAGGCAGGAAACAAATGACTTTATAACTATTGATATCCTTCCCGAAGCCATCAAGGTAATCTGAGATCGTTCTCGTCTCTTCGTTAACAGCACATCCTATAGAAGCTGCAAAAACTAAGCTAAATAACAATATCCTTTTCATCAGGTCATTGTTTTACCAGTTTGAATAGCCTGAATCGCATGAAGTCCTCATCAAACTCAGGGTTATTGGGATGATCCTCAGAAATGTAAAGACCCTCTGGTGTGATGAAGGCCATCTGGAATGAATAGGTATTGTCCGGGAAAAAGACATCTCCCATATGCTTTAAATTCTTATCAAGGATAATGATGAAGCCATGAGGAAACATGAATTTGGAAAGAAAGTCCATTTTTTTGTAGTCAAAGTTTTCACATCGTTGCCTTACAACAATATAGTAACACTCCCTGTACTCATCATAATAGACACTATAAACCTCATCTTTCTCCAGTGCATATCTGACTGCTTCAATCATATCTCCGTATACATACCTCCAGTGCTCTTCCTCAAATTGAAGTTTATAATTTGTTTCTATGGGGATTTTATTAAAGGTTTTGTGGTCATAAGTGAGAAACAGACCGTCAATAAGTCGAAAATGATAAACAAACATGCCATTATAACCTAATGTACGGCATAGCTCCATACCAGAAACATCCTTGCCAATCAATTCCTCCGGATATGTCAGTGGTGAAGTGGTTACATTTCCTGATATAAGGTCAATACACGTATTAATATTTGTATACGGTTGAGATTCTACAGTTAATATTCCCTTGTTATTATGTTCCCTGTATTCCTGTGCCAGATTAACAATGTTATCCTTCACGATTGGTCTGCTGCCCCCTATCTTGTCTGCAAAATGATTGACCCTGCCAGCTATGTCTCTGTCAAAGGTCAGCCGTTTTATGACCTCGCCCTGTTGGGTTACTAGCCCAAGCACAGGGTTTATCTGAAAACCAACTATTGTATCGGGATTTTTCACAAAAAAAGAGTATATAGCCAACGCATTATTTCCTTCAATGCCTGGCCTTATTGTATTAACCAACGCCATAGTATTGAGATCAAAAATCTCTATTGAGTATTGTTTATGGTTTGCGACCGCGAGATACTCTCTGCCCTCTGACTTATAGTACTGTATACAAAATGAAAGGTTCTTTGAGTCAGTTCCTACTGGAATACTCAAAACGGACTCTAGCGGAGCCAAAGTGTATCTTCCTTTATATAAACCTTCTATGTTGCAAGATGGCAATATTGCTATAAACAAACCTGAAAGAAGCAACTTTCTAAACATGGCTTTCTTTGTTAAAATACTGGCTGCCTGAATTTTACTGCTGACTCAGACAACCAGTTTACTTATGTGTCAAACATCTCATGGTTGCTGTTCCTGTTCCACAACTACCACCTCACTACAAGTCACACCAGAGCCATGGCAAATAGCAGCACATGCAATATCTCTCTGGTCCGGGCAAGTGCAAATACCGCAAGCATATGAGAGCCAACATTGTCCTTCTGCCACTGCCTGTTCAGGCATAGAAGACAGATACATTTCTTCTACTTTGCCATTGCTGCTATTAATGCTGATGTTTAGGAAAAGCAATGCCGCAACCACTGACACTAATGAAATAATTTTTAACTTTTTCTTGATTTCAGGTTTTAATTTGACATTAGAAATTTGTAGCTACTTGGCAGCAGGTTAGATTATAAACTGATTCTTGTCAATACCCCCTGGCATGAACGACATGTTTTGGGTGCAACCAAGGCCCTTTTAAAGTAAAAACATATTCTATTAATCACAAGGAAATAAATCAAAACAATGCCTATCAGTTTATCTATTAGGGCGATATTGCTATTTCATCAGGTCTTACTGGGTACCAGTCTTGAAAACGCAATCTTTAAGGGCTTTATTCATTTCATCAAACAAGGCAGCTTTATCGGGTAATGTTGAAGTATTTACCACCTTAAACACATGTCCATTCTCTATAAAATAGATGGTTGGATAAATAACGTCACCTAATCCGTGAATGATTCCATTGTTTGTCATATCACAAAGAATCTTAGTCTCGTCAAGCCCTTTTACTTCAATTGTATATTCAATTGATTTTTCAAAAATCGATGTCAATGCCAAAAGAAAACCTTCGCTTGAGTCTTTAGAATAGTCAAGAAATGGATTAATACAACTTACGCACCCATCCGCCGGAATTAAGCAAATTATTCTGAAGTCACGAATATCATATCCCCAGGAGCTTAAATAAGATTTTAGTCTTTTGGTAGTAGTACCAGTTTCAACACAGGAAATGAAGGTAATTGCTAAAGAGATGCAAATTAGTATACTTTTCATTCTCGGTTTGATTCTACTAATTTAAAAAGTCTGAATTTCATAAAGCTTTCGCTGAATGAAGGATTGTTTACATGATCCTCCGAAATATAAAGACCCTCACGGGTAATAAACTTCATTTTAAATGAGTACAGATTATCTTCTAAAAAAACTTCGCCCATATGTTTAAGATTCTTATCAAGAATTAAAACAAAGCAATCAGGAAATAGATATTTAATATTTAGTTCATTAGCGACGTTTTCTGTCCTCCTACGTATAAATACATAATAACATTCCCTGAATATGTCGTATAGTATGTCAACGATTTCATCATGCGAAATGGTAAACCTCATGCCAGCTTGAACATCATTGATAGGTTTTTTATCTCTATCTGGTAGTTTAAGTTTGTAATTTGTCTCAAGTACTTTTTTCTCGAATTCTATTCTATCGTGGGTGACAAAAATGCCATCAACATTTGAAAAGATATAAACCAGGCAATTATTCCAACCATCAACTCTTCTTACATACATCCCAACAATATTTCTACCAATGAGTTCTTCCGGATAGATCAAAGGCATCTGTTGGCATTTCTTTGTTCTTAAATTTACCGCCACGATGAGATTTGAGTTTTTATGCAATTCTGCAGTAAATACTCCATTCGTATTATCTGCACGATAGAATTGACCCAGATACAATATGCTATCATTTAAAACAGGGCCTTGTGCCCCTACCGAATATGGTGTAGTCATCTGAACTCTATTCCCTTTTGTATCTGTTGAATAGGAAAAGACTTTCATTACTTCTCCATTCCTGTTTACAATACCGATCATCTGCGGATTTTGACTAACAACAATCAAGGTGTCGAGAGTTTTCAAGATAAAACCAAAATTGCGGTAAAATGAATGTTCACCTTCAGTTTTAATAAATACTTCATTGTACAATTCCGTGGTATTAAGATCATATATTTCAACGCTGTTAGAGATATTGTTCGCAATAGCAAGAAAGTCTCCACTGTCGCCAGGTATGTACTGAATACATTTCGAGATATTTCGGGAATTCTTCCCTATGGCGATTTCGATGCTCTTTGTATTAGGTAACAAAGAATATCTGCTCGTATATTCCTTTTTGCATCCAAAAATGAATAATAGGAGAACACACAAAAAACTTATTTTCAACTTCATAATGACGAAAAAAACAAGAGGTAGATTTTATCCGTACAAATTAAAATTACCAGAGCCAACAAAGCCCAAACTATTTAAGGATCTATGATAACAATCACTCTGCTACCACAATAACGCCTTCACAACCTTGACTGCAATAGGTAAGAATGCACTGCTCCGCCGGTCCAAAACACAGACAATCCAGCCACCCATAATCCATGTAGCACGGAACTCCCTGCTGTTCATCAGCCTTGACATTGGCTCCGGCTAGAAAAAACAACATTGCGATAAAAGTAAGTGCAATAAAAGCTTTGAGTACCTTTTTCATAGCTTTAAGATTTTGGTTGATAATAGAGTTCAAGAATCAGATAGCAATTTATAATCTTTTGAAATACGTGTCAATACCCCCTGGCATGAACGACATGTTTTTGGTATAAACGACATAAATTTGGCATGAATGACATGTTTTAGTTGGCTCAAGTAAGCGTATTAAAAAAACAAATCATTCATTCCACATGTCGGACTGCGCGACGAGCTCCGTACTGCGGGGCGACAACCACTCGGGTCATTGTTTTACCAGTTTGAATAGCCTGAATCGCATGAAGTCCTCATCAAACTCAGGGTTATTGGGATGATCCTCAGAAATGTAAAGGCCCTCTGGCGTGATAAAAGAAAACTGGAATGAATAAGTATTGTCAGGCAGAAACACTTCTCCCATATGTCTAAAGTTCTTGTCAAGTAAAAGAATGAAACAATCCGGATATTGCATTTTCAGAAACAGGTTGCCCCCAGCGTCAGGATTTTCATTTCGTCTCATATAAAAGAGATAGTAGCAATCATGGTATTTGTCATAAAGAATATCCCTGATCATGTCATGCGTGGCATTATTAATTAATGCGCTTGTCATATCATATCTGTACTTAAACGAATCTTCATTCAACTTTAGTTTGTAATTGCTCTCTATTGGTAATTTCCTGAACGAATTATGATCAGCCGATACAAATAGATCAACCAAATTCGAGAAATGGTACACAAAAAGCCCATCACTGTTAATCGTTCTCATTACATTTGGTGATTTACAAACTTCACGTCCAACCATCTCTTCAGGATACGTCAGGGGTAAGGTAAGGCTCTCTCCCGTTTCGGTGTTTAATGCCACATTCAGGTATGTCTCTTTGCGTTTCTCTTCAGAGAGTAGTCCATTGGACTCCTCGGACATATAAGATTGTAAATAATAAATTGTATTACCAATTTTATAAGGCCGCGAACCAAGCCACGGCGGAGTAGGCAAGAACCTTCGGCCATTAATATCTTCACGATATGACATTTCTTTCAGAATTCTTCCCCTACCGTCTGCAATACCAACAGACATCTTTTCATCACAATCCACAAACAATGAATCTAGAGTTTCTATAAAGAAATTTGATACCCTTCCAAAAGCCTCAGGGCCCTCATGAAAAAATTGAAGTTTTCTGGTTAATGTACCTGAATCAAGATTGTAAATCTCAATTCTGTTTCTCTCAAAATTAAGTATGCCAAGATAGTTAACCCCTTCTATCAGGACATACTGAAAATAAAAAACAAAATTCTTGGTTTGGCTGCCTATCGGAATTTCCAATGGTTTTTCTACTGGTTCAAGTGTGTATCGATCTTTGTAGATACCTGGGCTTATGCAGGCCCCGGGAGCCAGTATTAAGGTAATTAAAAGCAGAATAACTCTATGCATATAATACTCTTTCAGGGACAGCAGTGCCGCAACCACTGACTCTAGTGAAATAATTTTTAACTTTTTCATGATCCTAAGGTTCTAGCCTGTATTATTCATAAAAAAGGGGGTTTTGTTCTTTAATTATAACTTAAA
>CAYQNT010000055.1:4082-17184 GCA_964418865.1 uncultured Rikenella sp. | reverse complement strand
TACCAGATGAGCGGCACATGACTGTCGTATTCATAAGGTGAGTTATGACCTGTGACATTATCTGTCTTCTCAACCCATCCGGGGTTAAGGGCTATCATCACATCACCTGAACGAAGCTGGCTGAAGTTGTTATTCATCTTCTGCAACAGACCGCCGGAGAAATCGCTCATCTCAAAAGCCGAGGTGGGTACAGCTGCAGCTATTCCTGAGAACTGCACCATAAAACGAGCCACTTTCTTCTGTATCTCCTCAAGATTAATCTTGGCATCTTCTATCAACGCCCTGTTAAGGAAGATCTGGTTGTCAAAGAAACCTCTTACCCAGTCGCCCTGACCATAAACAGCGTTGAGATAGCTGCGCAGTAGCTGCAGTGACTGGTTCAGCCTGAAGTATCCGGCAGGTATCCTGCTCTGCTCAAGCACCGCCGGTATTTCAGAAACCCCGTGTGCCGAGACAAAATAAACGAGAACATTCTTCTTGCCCAGTGTTTTATCAACCTGTTCAAGAAGCCTGGCAATGTTCCTGTCAAGCCTTACCAGAGCATCTGACATCTCAACAGAAGATGGTCCGAACCGATGTCCGATGTAATCAGTTGCTGAGTATGTGAGAGCCAGATAATCTGTTACATCATCTTGCCCGAGCTTTTCTTTGTCTATCAATCTCAGCGCAAGGTCAGTGGTAAAATCATCAGCAAATGGCGTCTCACGCAGCACGGAGTAATCTCTTGTTATATTCATGAGCTTGCCCTTTGTAGATAGCTTTTTGAGGTCATAAGGGAACCATGTCTGGCCGTTGAATCCTTTTTCGTACTTGCTTGAATCAGGCTGGCAGCCAGGGTAAAGCGAAGGGTCACGCAAAGGCTCCCAGGGGAGGTTCAGGTACTGCCCGGGCGTAAGCATGGCATTAAGGTCCATAAGCCACACCGGAAGCTTATCTGTATAATATGTACTGGTCATCCAGGTGCCGGTGCGGTCATCAAACCAGAAGGCGCCGTCGGCAGCATGCCCTGCGGTAATGATAGCTGCCATCTCCCTGATGCCTATGCCGTAGACTTTGGCTCTGCCACATGATGACATCTGAAGCTCGTCAGCGAAGGTTGAGGAGAGCAGGTTGACGGGCGAGAAAAGCCCGGTCTCAAAGCTGCCACCCACGGGATTAGTCCCGGGATCCTGGACGCAATATATCATCTGATCATTGAAGGGGTGGAACCAGGTGTCTGATATGATGCCGTGAACTGATGGAGAGGCACCGGTAGAGATTGTGGCAAAACCCGGCGCAGCCTGAGTAGCCAGATAATCGATAGAGGTATTACGGAAATAAGTACCCTCGTTGACCATCCTCTTCAGACCACCTTCCGGGAGGATATCCCAGATGCGTTCAAGCTGGTCATAACGTAGCTGTTCAACTATTATACCGATCACCAGCGTTGGTTTGTCAGGAGGAATGTAAGCTGACTGTGCGCTTGCAGTGAAAGTTACGATCAGGAGATATAAGATTGTGATTATACGTTTCATCTTTGGAAAATGTGGTTTGGGAAATAAGTTCCAAAAATATCAGTTTTAGCCTTACGTACAAGGGAGTGAGGAAAAGATATCAACATAAAGCTATCTGTTAATAAGTCGGGTGATGACCGCCTTACTCCTGACCATAGGGCCATGGGGTTCTCTTCTGACAGATAGAATATATACTCCGGTTGGGAGGGTGCCGAAGTCGCATGACAACGGAATGCCAGGCATAGCGATATCACGGTATCTTCTGATGAGAGCGCCGGAAAGGCCTGTCAGGGTGACTGTAACTTCTCCCGCAACCGTGACCGGCGGCAGAATATTGATGTTGATACCGTCAGACGGATTCGGCCATAAGAGCAGTCCTGACTCAGGCGGCAGAGGGTAAAAGCCATCTGATCTCCGCAACTGTATATCATTTATGGTGAGAGTGTTCCATGCATCTACAGTAGCCTGGAATGTATAAGGAACGTATCCCGGGCAAAAGCATGTGACATTCCATTCTCCGGGAGCAAGGTATCTGAAGTAAGCTCCGGTAAGGGGGGCAGAGTAAATATGCGATGAGTCGGCATCATGGCCTGCTATGAATATTTTTGCGCTGAGCGGGCCTCCCGTATCTGCGTCAGTGACCGTTCCCCTGACACCATAGAGGGCCTCGGCAATATAGCGCATCAGAGAACGATGGTTCCACTCCCATAGTGTTTCGAGGTTTGAGCCTGGTGTCATTTTTGTTTTATCAAGCTCGATAGTCACCTCGCGGCCTCCAAGGCTATATGTAACATAATCCTGCCGGCCTCCCCTGACAAGATACCATTCCCATCCCCTTGTGACTCCATTATCCAGAAAAGTCATATAGCCCGTCCCGGCATAGAGGTGTACCGTATCTGCATAGCGTCTGCTGATACTATTAAACCAGTCATCATCAGCATGAAGACGTGTCCACTTATCCCACGGATAGTTAACCACTTCAGCGCCACTGTGAAGGTTGACGGAGAGAGCAAAGCGCCTGGCTTCCATAAATGAAATCATGTCGGCCGTCTCGGGTTGCAGTGGATCTGGTGCCGGATTCCCGGGATCAGGGAAATTACGGTTCAAGTCCTTATTGTTACTATTCCACCTGATCGGATATATCATTGTGTCATTGTTACGGTACATGCCGTCAGGATTAGCCAGTGGGTTGATCCATATCTCCAGTCCGGAGACAAGCTCTTCTGCCAGTCCTCCTTTGTGGCTCTCTGAGGCAAGATATTCAGCCAGCCGCATCAGAAGCACAAAACCGGCAGGCTCATCACCGTGAATAGATGAGCTCAGCATGACAGCAGGCTCAGACTCATCTGCAGAGACATTGCCGGAGATCTTCAGCACCAGCACTGCTCTACCCATCACGCTGAACCCTATGGTGTCAAGCCGGCAGACGTCGGGCCAGCTCTCTGCGATCTTATGCATGATGGTGTCATAATGCTTCCATGTGGGGTACGACTGCCAGAGCATGGCTTCCGCCACGGAAGAGGCAGTGTTGATTCCCTTGTGTTCCGCAGGAATAATCAGCTTGTAATCGATGCCTGAAGCTATAAACACCTCTGCGTCAAGCGGCGAGAGACAAAGCTGTGCCCTGATGCCATCACATGAGGTGACGGAGAAGCGTGAGGCTAACTTTGTCATAGCGTCAAACCCTGGGTAACTTATAACCACATCGGCCTGACCGTAATGGCTGACAGCTTCCCGTATGTCATCACCTGCCCGCCACTGCTGCCCGCTCCCGGTGAGGAGTGCCGACAGAAACAGTAAAACAGGTATGACAGCCAGCGATCTCAACTCTGTTTATACGTTAAATCTTATGTGGAGGATGTCACCGTCATCAATTACGTAGCTCTTGCCTTCAACCGACAGCTTGCCTGCCTCACGGCATGCATGCTCTGTGCCAAGCCTGATGAAATCGTCATACTTCATCACCTCAGCCCTGATAAATCCTCTCTCGAGGTCAGAGTGGATGACTCCCGCAGCCTGTGGTGCCGTCATGCCGGAGGTGATTGTCCATGCACGTATCTCCTTAGGCCCTACGGTAAAGAAGGTCAGGAGGTTTAGCATCTCATAGGCTGCCCTGACCAGTTTGTTGACACCGGGCTCAGAGAGCCCTGATGCCTCAAGAAACTCCATGCGGTCAGCCTCTTCAGTGAGGTTAGCGATCTCGGCCTCAAGGGCGCCGGCTATTACCAGTGGTGTGACAGCGCGGGCGCTGAGATATTGTCTTACCGCAGTTACATGTTCATTACCATTGATGGCTGATGCCTCATCGACGTTACAGACATACAGTACCGGTTTCATAGTGAGCAGGAAGATGTCATCAACATATTTCTTCTCTTCCGGCCGGAGGTCAAGCGTTGAAGCGTTCTGAAAACCTTCGAGGTGTTCCTTGTAGAGACTCAGAATCTCCACCCCGTGTTTGGCATCCTTGTCGCCCGTTCTGGCGGCACGCTCCAGACGTTGTATCTTCTTATCCACCGACTCCACATCTTTGACCTGCAGCTCAAACTCCACATTCTCAAGATCACGTACGGGATTGATAGAGCCGTCTATATGAGGCAGATTATCATCATCAAAGCATCTCAAAACGTGTATCAGCGCGTCAGTATTCCTGATCTCGCCAAGGAGCCTGGCCCCTGAGCTGTCACCCTGTCCACGTACCAGTCCGGGTATGTCTGATATTTCAACGGTTGTATGTACTATCCGCTCCGTTGTCTGACGCTTCTCGAGCTCATAAAGGCGGCTGTCAGGCACCTGGATGACCCCCAGATTGGCTTTGATGCCGGTACCGTAAGTGTTTGTCTCCCCGCGGGTGTTGGATATACAGTTAAAAATTGTGGTCTTGCCAACACTGGTGATCCCTATTATTCCGCATTTCAATGCCATATCTCAGATTTATGTTGCTGCAAAGTTACCAAAAAGAGGCTATCAGGAACAAGTGTGCTTTACGGTATGCACTTTTTGCTAATTTTGAACATAAGATTAAACTATTACTGCCCGCGGGAGTCTTACTAAAAACACCACCGGTGAAGGTGATGGCACAAATCACTGAAAATGAAATAAAGCAACTTCTTGTTTCGGATACCGATAAGGCATTCCGTCATATAATTGATATGTACGGCTCAAGGCTTTACTGGCATATACGGCGACTGGTGGTAATTCATGATGATGCAGACGATGCTCTTCAGAACACATTCATAAATGCCTGGAAAAATATCGGCTCCTTCAGGTCTGATAGTACGCTACTGACATGGCTCTGGTCAATAGCCACCAACGAAGCTCTGACACTGATCAGGAAGAGGGAAAAGATGAGAAGCGTTTCGCTGGATGATGTTGACAACTTCTTTGCGCAGTCAGTGGAAGGCAATAGCTACTTTGACGGCGATGAGGCATCAGTAAAGCTACAGAATGCCATACTGAAGCTGCCAAAAAAACAGCGGGTGGTATTCAATATGAAGTATTTTGACGATATGAGCTACGATGAGATAAGCAACGCGACAGCCACCTCCGTGGGAGCACTGAAGGCTTCATATCACCATGCAGTAAAAAAAATAGAACAATATATACAGAATGATTAAACCATCACCCTCTCTGAACATCAAAGTTATATCATGAACCTCAATGATAAAATAAAAAATAGCAATCCTTTCAAAGTGCCCGACGGTTACTTTGACACGCTGACAGAAAGAACAATGTCAGCTATCAGGGAGAGCCATGAGCAGGAAGAGACCCCGGAGAGTACCTTAGTGCCGGTACGGAGCCTCAACTATAAGCCATTCCTTGCGCTGGCCGCTTTTGTGATCGGTTTTGCCATGCTGGCCACGGTGATGATCAAGCTGCTAAATACAGACAAAGTATCAGAAGATTTTGAGACAGTTAATACTCTGTATGCAGACCTGGCGGCAGAAGAGCTTGACACTTACATGATAGAGTACGAACTGAGCCAGACTGAACCGGTTGAACCTGCTCTGACCTATGAGGAGGAGATCTCATCAGAAGCCATCATTGACTACCTGATGATGGAAGAAATTGACCTTAATGATATTTACGAACTTATATAGCAACTACATGAACAAGATATTCTATCTGACAATTGCAGTACTGCTGTCAGGCAGCCAGGCCCTTTACGGGCAGAGAACCGGCCAGGGTATGGGGCAAGGCATGCCTCAGGGTGACAATGAAAAGATGACCGCATACAAGATTGCATTTTTCACACAGCATCTTGATCTCACCTCCGCCGAGGCTGAAAAATTCTGGCCATTATATAATGACTTCTCGGCCCGCAAGAACAAAATGCAGTTCGACCGCCTCTCACTCATGCGCTATGCGTCACAGAATGAGGCTAATATGAGCGAGACTGAGCTCTCATCTACGGCTGACAAGCTGGCACGTACATTCTCTGACGAAGCGACCATGGTGGTGACGTTTAATACTGAGCTGAAAAAGGTTCTTCCCCCTGCAAAGATCATCAGGATGTATCAGATTGAGAACCAGTACAAGCAACAGTTACTGCGTGAACTGAACCAGAGGAGGCAGGGGCAGCAGGGAACAGCACCGGGCACCAGGGGCCGCAGCGGCCCGCCTGTCGATCCCGGCAAGTAACGATACTGCATACAATCACTCAGTAGCGATACTGCATACAATCACTCAGTAACGATACTGCATACAATCACTCAGTGGCGATACTGCACTACAATCCCTGATGATGTCAGGAGTTCTTTACCCCTCTTACAAATGACAATAGCTCAGAGAGCGGCACGGTTGTCTGTTCTCCTGTTTTCATATTCTTTACCGTAGCCTGCCCGGCCGCCAACTCATTGCTGCCGGCAATGATCACCACCGGGATCTTCTGTGCATCAGCATAAGAGAACTGTTTCTTCAGCTTTACGGCCTCAGGATAGAGTTCGGAAGCTATACCGGCATCGCGCAGCGAGCGGGTTATCTTTATCAGCTCAGGGAGTTCATCCTTCCCGAAGTTAACTACCAGTACCCCGGTAGCTGAGCCGGAATCTTCGGGGAACAGGCTGAGCTGCAGCATGACATCATATATCCTGTCAGCGCCAAATGAGACTCCCACGCCTGAGACACCGGGTAGGCCGAAGATGCCTGTCAGATCATCATATCTCCCTCCTCCGCAAATGCTTCCGATTGCCACATCAGCAGCCTTGACCTCAATGATGGCACCGGTATAGTAATTGAGTCCGCGTGCCAGCGACAGGTCAAGCTCCACAGTTGCCTTCTGAGGTTCCATAGCCAGATAACCGAACAGCTCTTCCATCTCCTCAACACCCCTGATACCCGTTGGTGATGATGATAACATCTGTTTAAGCTTGCCAAGCTTCGTGGCGGTTGTTCCGCCAAGGCTGATCACCGGCTCAAGCCTGTCAATAACCTCAGGGGTTATCCCGCGCTTAATCAGCTCCTGTCTGACACCCTCCTGACCAATCTTGTCAAGCTTATCAATAGCCACGGTTATATCGGTGATCCTCTCCCCTGCACCTGCTATCTCTGCAATGCCGGCAAGAATCTTACGGTTGTTGATCTTTACTACAACATTTATATTTAGCTCGTCAAAGACACGGTCAATAATCCTTATCATCTCAAACTCATTGAGAAGAGAGTTACTGCCTATTACATCCACATCACACTGGAAGAACTCCCTGTATCGTCCCTTCTGGGGCTTATCGGCCCTCCAAACAGGCTGTATCTGGTATCTTCTGAACGGGAAAGTGATCTCATCACGATGTTGAACAACATAACGGGCAAATGGCACGGTGAGGTCATACCTGAGTCCCTTGTCACAAATATGCTGTGACACAGAGAGTGAGTCTCCCGATGAGAGCAGTGACGGAGGCATATCTGTGAGGAAATCGCCTGAATTAAGTATCCTGAAGATCAGTCTGTCACCTTCATCCCCATATTTACCAAGCAGTGTAGAGAGGTTCTCCATTGCCGGCGTCTCAATGGGCAGATATCCGTAAAGTGCAAATATCTTACGGATGGCGCCAAAGATATAGTTGCGGTGGAGCATCTCCACAGGGGAGAAGTCACGTGTGCCTCTGGGTATGGAAGGTTTCATGTCGGAAATGTTACCCGACAAAAATAGAAAAAAAAGAGGGCCGAGCGTTAAGAAATGACCCGGTGGGTCATTTTAGCGCGGGGAGCAAGACCTGCTAAACTATTGCTCTTACTGGATGAAAGGGATAGAGATGGGGTATTTAAAGTTCTCGCCCTTGGCTGCCCTGATGCTGGCAACAATAACACAGACAAACTTCAGAACAAAAAGTGCCAGCAGCAACGGTATGCCTACAAGGAGAAAACAGAGAGGGATAATCAGTACGATGTAAAGCAGCATCGACAGCTGAAAATTCAGTGATGCCTTGCCGTTTTTGTTAATCCATTCCGATTCATCCTTCCTGGATATCCAGCAGATGATTGGACCGAGGATTCCTCCGAAGGGAAAAAAAAATCCAGAAAATGCTGACAGATGGCAAAACATTGCCCAGTCACGTTCCGATTGAGTATACACTTTTATCTCTTCCATCTCTTTTATCTTAAAGACGATCTATGACGTGAAATGCTGCATGTTCAGAAGCGCGCCACTCTTTTCAGATCACTTATTAGTAGTCCGCTTGCGTTCTTACTATCAACCAGGTGGCTATCATAATAATACATCACAGCATCATCTGTCCCGAGGAGCATTTTCAGGCATGTTCCGGACTGTTTGACTCCGTCAGGCCCTACCTTATGAACGATAAGAACATCCTTTGACTGTTCTTCCACAGCCCTCATGATCTCCTCCTCATCAACTATCTTTACCTTGTACGGGTAATAAGCACTTATCTTCTGAAGGGTATTGACCTCTGGAGAAAGATCATCCTCCCTCACCAGAATAGTCTTGTTCCTGATGTCAGGCACATTCTTGTTGTAGTATTTCAGGTAACGCAGCGCGGAGTTAGTTGGATTCTTGATGACCATTGCTGCGTGATACTCCATGAACCGGATAATGAGTCCCAGTTTATAGTTGTATTCATCCTCAGGAGCCCCGGCGTACGAGAGCGGCAGAGCACAGAACTCAGGAAGCTGGTTAAGCTCATCCACGTCAGCACCGAGAAGAAGATTGAGGAAATCATATGCAGATCCTGACTTGTCATTGCTGAAATTTGTGATGGTCAGCACAATGAATGAGTATGACGGGTCAGTGCGCATGACATTAAATTCCTTCTCAGTGATGTACTTCACGGGAGTCACCTTCCAGTATTTATTTACCGCATTCTTTATCTCAGCGTTGTAAAATGAAAACTGATTCTCTTCAAGAACGACACAGGTAACAGTCTTGCTGAATTTTTCAGCGTCAACAGCGGTGGGGTACGGCCTCTGCTGAGAGTATGCAATGCTACCGAGAAGCATGAGAAGAGCAATGAGTGATGTTTTCTTTATCATAAAATAATTTGTTTTAATGGATGATGAACCTGAAGAATTGCATCTATTTGGTTGTAGGAATAAAAATCGGATGTTTCTCATTGAACTTCCTCAGGAACACAAACATCTGCTTTTTCTGGTTCTTGTTACGCAGGGAGACAAATTCTTCATACAACTCCGGATCTCTCATCAGTAGTGACTCCAGGTTCGATAGGTCGTACTTATATGTTTTACCTGTTTCAAAATCAATCATGAACATTTCCAGGTCTGTACGTGATGAATTGTTCCTGTACGGACCTCCTCCATAAAAATAAGGATCATAGTAGCGTGAGCCATAAGGACTGTAAGAATATGGTGAGTAGTACGACCTGTAAGGCGAATAATAAGGATCATAATAGCCATACGGACTATTATAGCCCTGGTTAGATGTTGTCACGTCAGCCACGAAGTGAATGATTGAACCGAAAAATGTAATGCGGTTAAATGTATTCTGGACCTTGACATAGAGTACGCCATTGCGTGCAAAACCCCATATGGAACTTTTCTCTATCTCCTGCCTTATCCCCATGTTGTCATAGAAATAGATCTTCTCAGACGAGATAACCTGGTCAAAGAAGTCCTTGTCATTATAATCAACAGAAGTAAAAAGTTTGGCTTTGGGAATAGGATTGTTTGTCTTGACCATGTCAAAGTTCAGGTATATTCCATCCCTGAATTTGAAGTCAGGCGTATATTGAACCAGAGTATCCCTCTGCTGAGCCATCAGTATGCATGTGGTGATCAGGGTGGCGATCAGTGTCACTACGGTCTTTTTCATTACACTCTTTTTCATATTCTACCTCAAATACTATACCGTTAGGCAAAAATAACCTTTTATATGCACTGAAAGCACCACCCTCTTCATCTTTATTGAAATTCATGTATCTTTGAGTCTCATTATTCTACTGCACCCGAAAAATGCCGAAAATACTTAAAACTTCTGCCATCCCGCATTCAGACCTGATGACCCGCAGGACAAGGGACAG
Organism: uncultured Rikenella sp.; assembly: GCA_964418865.1. Classification (GTDB taxonomy): domain Bacteria; phylum Bacteroidota; class Bacteroidia; order Bacteroidales; family VadinHA17; genus SR-FBR-E99. The sequence continues at coordinate 7,208 of CAYQNT010000055.1, read as the reverse complement.
GATACTGCTGCCGGTGGCATTAGCGTTGCTTCTTGTGTTGATTGCCCTTGTTACGGCACTGACCGGTATGGTATACACACCTATTGCTGCAGGTGCGCTTTCTGTTATTCCTCTGGTGATGGTGATATCTGAGGTGCGTAAGCTCATCGCTGACAGCAGGTCAATCATGAAGGAGATGGCTACCATAGCTGAGAAGAATGAGGATGTGATCAACTCCTTCTCGCACAAGATAAGGGAACCTCTCAACAACCTCGTTCTGCTTGGCACTATGCTCCGGGAGACTACCTCCAGTCCCAAGCAACAAGAGCTGGTAGAGACATTCATTGCCTCCACCGGATCAATGGTTGATGTGGTCAATGAGCTCACCATGGAGACGGCCGGTAACATCACCTTTGAGCGAAGGGGAGAGATACGCTTCCGTCTCGGCCCCATCATCAGGGATACAATTGAGCTGATGAAGCTCAACAAGAGGCATGAGCAGAGTCTGGTCATATATGACGACCGTGGTGAAGGAGAAGCTGAATACAGTGGTGATCCAATAATACTCAAGCAGATACTTATCGACCTCCTTAGCGCCGCCATATCAGGTTCCACCGGGAAGGTAACCATCAAGATACAGGCAAGGGAGGCGGGTGAGCGTGACGGTGTGCAGAAGATCGAATTTACCCTCTCATCAAATAATCCTGTCGTATTCATCGGCGAGGGCCGTCAGCCATGGCCCCTGTCGGGCAGACTGATACGTGACAGTGGTGGCAGCTGGCAGGAGACCACTGCTGGAGGCGGATCATACTTTGTCTTTTTTATAAACCTTCGGAAGGCTGAGAAGATTGAACGACCGGCAGCCGCAAGCACCCTTATCAAAGGAATGCCCAGGGAGAAGAACAAGAAAGAATTGAAAGACCTCTCTATACTGCTTGTTGAAGACAACCCTATCAACCAGCGCATCACGCAGCTGATGCTTGAACCGCTTATCAAGCGTATTGAGATAGCACGCAACGGCAAGGAGGCCCTTGATATGTTCGGCACATCACGCTATGACCTGATTCTCATGGATGTGCAGATGCCTGTGATGAGCGGACTGGTGGCAGCTGACAAGATAAGAAGACTGGAGATAAGTACCCAGATGCACGTGCCGATCATAGCAATCACTGCTAACGCCATGCTGGGCGACAGGGAGCAGTGCCTGGCAGTGGGCATGGATGATTATATCAGTAAGCCAATTGAGCCTGAGGTGCTCATTGAGAAGATCATTGCCCTGATCTGAAATCAGAAGGGTCTCAAACCCATTATCATCATATCATCAATCTGATCATGGCCAACCATCCATGATGCCATGGTCTCGTCAAGAATCCTTTCCTGGTCACTGAAAGGGTACTTGCTGATAGTAAGCAGCAGGTGTCTCAGCCGGCGGTACATGAACTTCTTGTTCTCCGGCCCCCCAAACTGATCAGCGTAACCGTCAGAGAAGAGATAGAGGATGTCACCCTCCTGGAGCTTGAAGATACTACGGTTGAAGGAGACCATGGCAAATGATTGCACCACATTCTTTTTGTCGCCCTTGATCTCAATGAGCTTGTCGTCACGCACAATATAAACAGGCAGGAAGGCTCCTGAAAACTCCATCTCCCGTGTTTTCTTGTCAATGATACAGATACCCATCTCAATACCGTCCCTGATGAGTGCCTTGCCACTCTCCTCCTTAAAAAAGGCTGACTCCAGCTCTTTATTCATGGTGAGCAACACCTGGTCAGTATCATTAACATGCATCTCATTAATGATCTTCTGGATGAGTTCAAGCCCTATCATTGACATGAGTGCGCCGGGCACGCCATGGCCTGTGCAGTCAGCAGCTGCAATGAAATATTTGTCATCTCTCTCGCTGAACCAGTAGAAATCACCGCTGACAATATTCTTCGGACGGTAAAAAATAAAAAAGTCCGGAAATATCTTGCGTATATGGTGTTCAGCAGGAAGGAGTGCCGCTTGTATCCGGCGGGCATAGGTAAGACTATCAGTAAGGTCCTTGTTGCGCAGATGAAGCTCCGAACGCTGTATCTCATTCTCGCTATAGGCGCTCTTCATCTCGGCGAGATGCTTTCTGGTGCGCCGTAGCATCCAGTACTGCAAGAGAGCCAGATAGATGAGTGCAATGATAATGAACACCACTATGGCATAGTTAATGGCGGGATTGTCTCTGAACCCCAGAGCCATAACATGAGATAGTGCCGGTGACAGCAGGGTGTTCACCTCACGGCAGCATTTGTGGTCTCAACGGAAGCCTCTCCCGGCCTGACAAGGGGAAGGAGCCTCAGTGACGGTGATTTATAAAACTCTCCGATGCCATACTCAGGCCACCGCCGATCCACCAGCGTTATTGTCTCTATATTGGAACAGACTACATTGGGCCACTCTCTCGGGAAAGCAGGGAGGGAGAGCGTCTTGGAGGTGGCATCAATAAAGATAGCTCCTCCCTCAAGATGGTACAGGTCACGTGCCGGGTCGCTGTTGCCCGTCACCAGCCATGTTATCATTGTCAAATCATCAGCGTCAGCGCCGTCATCAACGGCTATGATCACAGTGCCGGATGTGGTGAGAGGAGCAGGAAGAGAAGCGGCGAGACGATGCATGTCAAGGCCTTCGGGAGGCTTCCTGATGGTCAGTACAACAATAGGCTGGGAATATTCGGCCATGGTCTTCATTCCGGTGATGATGGCACTGGTGACCTCAGCGTCAATGAGCGACAGCACAGGTAAGGAATGATGCTCCCCAATACGTTCCTCAGAGAGTTTTACAGTGGCATCTATCCCCAGCTTGCCACCCATGATGAAGTTATCGGATGAGTGGTCAAGAACATCCAGCGGACCTCTCGTAATAAGCAGGTCAGTCTCGAACCTCACATTGGAAAAGAAAGCCTCAGCCACTGCCTGATAATCAGTGACATGAACAGAATCGCTGACAACGATCATATACTTACTCAGCATCATCTGTCCTGCGCCAAACAGAGAACTGAGCACTTTCATCCCCTGCCCCGGATATGTCTTGTCAATGCTGACAATAACCAGGTTATGCGCCACACCTGCCACGGGCATATGCAGTTCCCGCACCTCGGAAGCAATAGCCAGCTTG
>CAYQNT010000055.1:0-4072 GCA_964418865.1 uncultured Rikenella sp. | reverse complement strand
ATTTTTTCCGTTGCCTTGCTCATCCAGGCATCTTCCATTGGAGGCACCCCTACCACTGTTGTAGGGTATATTGCATTCCTGCGGTGTGTTATGCAGGTCACATGGAATAGCGGGTACATATCTGTCAGTGAATAGAAGCCGGTATGATCACCAAAAGGACCCTCAGTAACGGGTGTGCCGGCAGTATCAATATATCCCTCAATCACAATATCGCAGTCAGCCGGTACCCACAGGTCGTTTGTAAGACATTTTACAAGTGAGACTCTTTTATGGCGCAGGAATGCTGCAAGGAGATACTCGTTTATCTCTTCCGGCAAAGGCGCTGTGGCCGAGTATGTATAGACAGGATCACCTCCCAGGGTAATTGTGACCGGCATATGCCCTCCCTTGCGCTTCCATGCCTCAAAATGGCGGGCTCCGGTTTTATGACGGTGCCAGTGCATGCCGGTGGTATCCTTCCCTATGACCTGCATACGGTACATGCCGAGGTTTGATCTGCCAGTCTCAGGGTGTCTTGTATGCACCAATGGCAGCGTGATGAACCTGCCGCCGTCATGAGGCCAGCATTTCAGCACCGGGAGCAAGCCAAGGTCAACGACGGGCTCAATCACCTCCTGGCACTCACCCCGGCCCCTCTTTCTGCGCGGAGAGAGCCTCAGAAGGTGTAGCATGCCAGGCAGTCGTAACAGCTTGGACAATCCGCGTGCCTGGCTGATAGACTCAACAAGTGAGAATATCTCTTTGCCGGCATCATCAAGTGAGCTGCGACCAATGGCTGAAGCCATCCGCTCATCTGACGCGAAAGCATTTATCAGCAGAGGAAAAGCGGTGCCGTTATCTTCAAAAAGCAGCGCTTTGCCACCGTTCTTAACCATACGATCAGCTATCTCGGTGATCTCAAGTACAGGATCGACACGGCAAGTGACTCGTGCAAGGTCGCCGCGTGATTCAAGCAGGTCTACATAACTGGCAAGGCCGTTGAATGACATTTAGAAGCAGATTTCTGCAAATATATAAAAAAAGAGGGTGTATCAGCAGATACACCCTTTATCCTCTCTGCCCCATGACAGGGGCTCCCGCTTATAAAAGGGGGGTTATGTTACGTTGGCGCTAATCAGTCGCCGCAACCGAACACTCCGTTTGCGCTGAGCTCCTCCTCAATGCGTAGAAGCTGGTTGAACTTAGCAACACGGTCAGTGCGGCTGAGTGATCCGGTCTTGATCTGTCCTGAGTTAGTTGCCACAGCCATGTCAGCTATGGTTGTATCTTCAGTCTCTCCTGAACGGTGAGAGATTACGGTGGTGTAACCTGCCCTGTGAGCCATCTCAATACAGTTGAGAGTCTCAGTGAGTGTGCCTATCTGGTTTAGTTTGATGAGTATCGAGTTAGCACAGCCCAGCGCAATGCCTTTCTCAAGGTACTCAACATTAGTGACGAAGAGGTCATCACCAACGATCTGTATCTTTGATCCGAGCTGATCTGTATGAAGCTTCCATCCGTCCCAGTCAGCCTCAGCCATACCATCTTCTATGGAATCGATGATCGGATACTTCTCAACCAGAGCTGTCAGGTATTCGGCCTGCTGCTTGGGGGTCAGCTTCTTTGCTTTTTCGCCTTCGAATTTGGTATAGTCATAGACGCCATTCACAAAGAACTCGCTTGCTGCACAGTCAAGAGCAATTGTAATGTCGGACTCGGGCTTATACCCTGCGATATTAATAGCTTTAATAATACAGTCAAGGGCATCTTCAGTGCCTTTGAGTGAAGGTGCGAAACCACCCTCATCACCCACAGCAATGCTGAGGCCACGCTCTTTGAGCACTTTCTTCAGTGAGTGGAACACCTCAGTGCCCATACGCAGGCACTCTGAAAAAGATGCAGCTCCCCTGGGGCGTATCATGAATTCCTGGAATGCTATGGGGGCGTCAGAATGGGATCCGCCATTGATGATGTTCATCATAGGTATCGGCAGTACGCGTGCGTTTGTTCCTCCTATGTACTTATATAGAGGCAGGCCATGATAGGCTGCTGCAGCCTTGGCGCATGCCAGTGAGACACCCAGTATGGCGTTGGCGCCAAGAGTACTCTTGGTAGGAGTACCGTCAAGGTCAATCATCTTCTGGTCAATGGCAATCTGATCAGTTGCATCCATGCCCATTATATCTTCTGATATAATGTTATTGACATTATGCACTGCCTTCAGGACACCTTTACCCATATATCGGTTCTTATCACCGTCTCTCAGCTCCAGGGCCTCGTTCTCGCCTGTTGATGCTCCGGAGGGCACCGCTGCCCTGCCTGATGCACCGCTGGCTGTTATCACTTCGACTTCAATAGTCGGATTACCTCTTGAATCAAGAATTTCTCTTGCATGTACACTAATTATCTGACTCATTATTATTTATGTTTAATTTTTCAACCTGCAATTTATAAAAAAAAAGGGATACTGCCAAGGCAACATCCCTTCAATATCTAAGCATTCTCTGCTATTCTTTCGGTTCGCCTTCCGGAGTATTATCTTCAGGGGCAAGCTCAGCATCCGGCGGTGTCTCTGCAACTACTTCTGCAGGTGTCTCTGCAACTACTTCTGCAGGTGTCTCTGCAACTACTGCTGCGGGTTTCTCAGCAACTACTGTTGCAGCTGTCTCAGCGGTTTTCTTCTTCGGGCTGCGGCGACGGCGGGTTGCTTTGGTTTTTGCTCCCTCCTCTACCAGCATATTCTCATTGAAGTCTACGAGCTCAATGATACACATCTCAGCTGAATCACCCAGGCGGTTGCCGATCTTCAGTATCCGGGTATATCCTCCTGGCCTGTTTGCGATACGAGGAGCTACCTCCCTGAAGAGTTCCGAGACGGCCTCCTTATTTTCAAGATAACTGAAAACCGTCCTGCGTGAGTGTGTTGAATCATCCTTTGACTTGGTTATGAGGGGTTCAACATATGTCCTCAGTACACGTGCCTTGGCAGTGGTTGTTGTTATACGCTTGTGAAGGATAAGTGATGATGCCAGATTGGCTATCATTGCCTTTCTGTCAGCACTTTTTCTTCCAAGTGGGTTTATAAAATTTAAATGTCGCATTTCTCTCTATCCTTACCTGTTATTAATCTTTGTCAAGTTTATATTTTGCCACATCCATCCCGAATGAGAGGCTCATTGTTTCAAGAAGCTCTTCAAGTTCAGTCAGCGACTTCTTGCCGAAGTTGCGGAACTTAAGGAGGTCATTCTTATTGAACTTGACGAGGTCACCCAGAGATTCGACCTCTGCTGCCTTGAGGCAGTTGAGGGCTCTCACCGAGAGGTCGAGATCAATAAGCTTGGTCTTCAGCAGCTGACGCATGTGGAGGATCTCCTCATCGAACTCTTCATTGGCCATCTTGTCATCATAGTCGATGGTGATCTTGTCTTCTGAGAAGAGCATGAAGTGGTATATGAGTATCTTTGCAGCCTCTTTGAGGGCATCTTTCGGGTGAATTGATCCGTCAGTACTAATTTCAATAACAAGCTTCTCGTAGTCAGTCTTCTGCTCAACCCTGTAGTTCTCGATTGAATACTTAACGTTTCTTATCGGGGTGAATATTGAGTCAATGGCTATAACACCGAATTCTGCCTCTACAGGCTGGTTATCTTCTGCCGGAACGTATCCTCTGCCCTTGTTGATAGTGAGTTCTATCTGCAGTTTTACGTCAGGTTCCATGCGGCAGATGACCAGTTCGGGGTTTAACACCTCGAAGCTGCTCAGAAAATTATTGAGGTCACCGGCTTTAAAAGATTCCTGGCCGGAAATTTTGACCATAATATTTTCGTTTTCGACATCCTCAACCATTCTCCTGAATCGTACCTGTTTCATGTTCAGGATAATCTCAGCGACATCCTCCATGACTCCGGTAATAGTTGAGAACTCATGGTCAATACCTTCAATTTTAATGGAGGTGATTGCGAATCCTTCAAGTGAAGAGAGGAGAATTCTCCTGAGGGCATTACCCACAGTGATGCCATAGCCTGGTTCAAGCGGGCGGAATTCAAACTTTCCGTACTGGTTGTCCGCTTCCAGTAATATTACTTTGTCAGGT
>CAYQNT010000054.1:0-17474 GCA_964418865.1 uncultured Rikenella sp. | reverse complement strand
TGATTCAACATCTCTTTTTTGGTTTATATTTGTGTTAATAATTTGGGCTGCAAAAGTAAGACAATTAATAATAAAAAAAAATATAAGCACAACTATTTGACTATATTTGTGACTGATAAACCAGAAAGACTGCTGATACCCGATGGATAACTTCATTGTTTCTGCCCGTAAATACCGGCCTGCCACTTTTGATATGGTTGTGGGGCAGGATACCATTACCACTACCTTAAAGAACGCGATAAAGAACAACTTTCTTGCACAGGCCTATCTTTTTTGTGGTCCGCGTGGTGTAGGCAAGACTACTTGCGCAAGAATTTTTGCCAAAACCATCAACTGTTCAGACCCCGCCTCCGGCGGTGAAGCATGCGATAAGTGCGAGTCTTGCACCTCATTCAATGCACAGGCATCATTTAACATTCATGAGCTTGACGCCGCTTCCAATAACAGCGTTGACGACATACGTAACCTGACAGACCAGGTCAGGATACCGCCGCAGATCGGCAAATTCAGTGTCTATATAATTGACGAGGTGCACATGCTCTCAACACAGGCATTCAATGCCTTCCTCAAGACTCTTGAGGAACCGCCGGCACACGCCATCTTCATACTGGCCACCACAGAGAAGCATAAGATCATCCCAACAATTCTTTCACGATGCCAGGTCTTCGACTTTAACCGCATTAACGTAGATGACATTGTGCAACGCCTGAGCTGGGTCGCAGAAAATGAAGGGGTCATTGCCGGGCATGAGGCACTTCATGTCATTGCCACCAAGGCTGATGGAGCCATGCGTGACGCCCTCTCAATATTTGACCAGATAGTGAGCTTCAGCGGTAAGAACATTGCCTACTCTGATGTCATTGCTAATCTCAATGTGCTTGATTATGAGTATTATTTCCGCATAACCGCTGCGGCAACAAAGGGAGACGTGCCCTCAGTGTTCCTGACATTTAACGAGGTGCTGAACAAGGGGTTCGACGGGTATAACTTCATGGCCGGATTGAATAACCACCTGCGTGACCTTCTGGTGAGTCGTGATGAGGCCACCGTAAAGCTGCTGGAGACCTCACCCTCTATCAGACAACGTTACAGGCAGCAGGCTGTTGAAACATCTCTGCCGTTCATCTATGAGGCACTGGAGATCGGGTCACAGTGCATGCTTACCTTCAGAAGCAGCAAGAACCAGCGGCTTCACGTTGAGCTGGCACTACTGCACATGTGTAATCTCTCAGCAGAGAGAGAAGCAGCGGAATCAAAAAAAAAAGCTGAACAGCTCCCGGTAGAGGAGGAGACGGAAATAAAAATCTCACCTCCTGTTCGTACAGCTGCAGCGGCACCTGTCACCTCTTCCAAACCTGCCTTCACTCCGCAGAAGAGTACCGCCGGTACGGATGACGCTAAAAGGATATCAATAAGGGATGTTATCTCAGGGAACAAACCCTTAGAGGATATGGTCAGTGAGCCTCTCCCTGAATCAGATGCACCGGTTGCCCGTGAATTTACGGCCGACGAGCTGAGCGAGGCATGGAACGCCTTTGCGACAGAGATAAAAGACGAGAGCCCACGGATCTCCGTGACACTAAAGGCTGTCTCTCCGGAACTACTGCCGGATAAGACTATAATCCTGAAACTGGACAACTCAACCCTTAAGGAGACATTTGATCACAATTACAGGGCGAAACTTGAGAGCCACCTGCGCAATACCCTGCAGAACAATGCACTTAAGCTGCAGACCTCCGTTGATGTCACTGAGAGAGGAGAGATACTCTACTCTCCTGAACAGAAGTTCAACCACCTGGCCTCAAAAAACCCCTCGCTGAAGGATTTGAAAAAGACCTTCAATCTTGACTTTGAATAGGCTGAAAACCTTTAGCCGGTGAGCTCTAAGAAACATACAATACAAACTGACAGTCTGGCTTCCGTGAAACCCGATGGAGCTATCTCCGGTGAACAACTTCGCACCCTGGCCGGTGGCATAGCACATGACCTGAATACAGTCATCACCACTATCTACGGGTTTAGTGAGCTGGCGCTTGAGAGCATGGATGATCCCTCTGCGGCTGCGAAAGATATTCACAACATAATCCGGGCTGCCGATAAGGCCAAGGCGCTGACAGGAGAGCTTTTCGATCTTAGCAGGATGACAGAGCAGGAGATGATGATAGTCAGTCTGGAGGAGGTCGTAACAGACACCCTTGACTTGTTGATGCCGTCAGTGCCTGACAATGTAACCATGCTGCGTTGTATCAAAACCCCGGATATCAGGATTAAGGCTGTGCCTGAAAAACTTTTCAGAGTATTCATGAATATTGCCGTCAATGCCTTGCAGTCTATGGAAGGGAAAGGAGGCGTGCTTACCGTAACCATAGACAGCGAAGTCAGCAAGGGGATAAATATTGCATCTGATCAGCAGCGAATTGCCGTTATACGTTTTGAGGACACAGGAAAGGGAATGGAGGGAGAAACGGCAGCATATATGTTCAGCCCTTACTACACGGAAGGGAAAGGGGAGAAGGGTAAAGGTCTCGGTCTCTCTATTGTCTATGATATAGTCAGAGAGCATGGAGGTAAGCTGAGGGTCAGATCGGAGAAGGGCAAAGGCACAGTGGTGGAGGTGCTGCTGCCGGCCCTGACCATTGGCTAGGCCATATAACCCTAATCCTGCGAGGAGTTTCAATAATTCACGGAAATTCTCAGGTTAAATGCATTACCTTCGTAATCAGAATAATCAACAGGCAAACATACATGGCAGGAATAATGATAGTGGAGGATGACGCTGTGTTGCGTGAGATGCTCCGAGACTCCCTTGAAAAACGTAAGTATACCGTCATAACCGCGGCAAACGGAAGAGAGGCCCTGGCCAAATTCCGGCCCTCGGTGGTTGACCTGGTCATCACAGACCTGCTGATGCCTGAGGAAGACGGTCTGATGGTTATCATGAAGATAAAGGAGATGAAGCCGTCAACACATATAATAGCTATCAGCGGAGGCGGCAAGGCAGGACCGGGGAGCTACCTGATGATGGCAAGCAAGCTGGGAGCTGACCATCTGTTCTCAAAGCCTTTCCTGCCTTCGGAACTGGTGCAGAAAGTAAAGGAGATACTGGGATAAACAATATTAATGCAAGGTTGTTACTAAAGAGAAACTGAATCAATAAAAATAGATTATATGTTACCAGAGAAAGTAGAAGAATTATGCAACAGGCAGATCGAAAGAGAAGGTTTCTCTTCAAACCTCTACCTGGCAATGGCATCATGGTCTGAGAACAAAGGTATGAACGGCATTGCCACATGGCTATACGCTCAGGCCGAAGAAGAGAAAGGTCATATGCTTAAGTTTATCAAATACGTGAATGAACGCAACGGAACAGCAGTTATACCTGCATTCAAACAACCTCCGGTGAAATACAAAGGAGTGAAAGAGATGTTTAACGAGGTGCTCAAACATGAACAGTTCATATCCGCAAGCATCAACGAGGTGCTTGAGGGTGCCATGGCCAGCAATGACCATGCCACCGTAAACTGGATTCAATGGTTCGTCAATGAGCAGGTTGAAGAGGAGAGCAGCGTGCAGGTTATTATTGACAAGCTGGGCCTTGCAGGTGAACACGGCCTATATTTCCTTGACCGTGATATAATGAGCCTGAGAGGATAAGTATTAATCTCCTGATTTCTCCACAACGGCGGAGAACACGGCGAAGCCAACAGATCCGCCGACTTGCGAGAGTTCATAGAAGCTAATTTGCCAAAGAAATTAAAGGCTGCTGCGGATATGCGTTGCAGCCTTTATTCTATTGTAATACCTGATAAAAGGGCTATATTCTACTGTGTTATTTATCAGCCGCTATGATCATGACGGTAATTAAGGAAACATACTGAGTCTCTGTTATACAATTATGTAGGACCTGTGCCGAAAAAATATTAATTTTGCGGAAGTTTTTAAAAAAACAGTAAATGAGCGTTATTAGCAAAGTTCTGTCATTTTTACTTGGTAATAAAGAGGTGCGTGACCTGAAGGAGATTGATCCTTTTGTGGGGAAGATACAGAAAGAAAGCGCCTATATTGAATCACTGTCGAATGACGGCTTACGTGGCAGGTCAGATGAGCTGAAGAAGGAGATACGTACATTCATCACTGAAGAGGAGAAGCAGATTGCTGAACTCAGGGTCAGCGCTGAGAATGAAGAGGATGTCAACCTCAAAGAGGATCTATATAATCAGGTAGACAAAATAGAAAAGCATATCCTTGAGAAAATAGAGGCCAAGCTTGATGAGATACTGCCGGTGGCATTCGCCATAGTAAAGGAGACTGCCCGCCGCTTTAAGGAGAACGAGGTGCTTGAGGTCACTGCAATGGACTGGGACCGCAATCTGGCCGCCACCCGCCCCTCTGTAACCGTTGAGGGCGGAAAAGCTTACTGGAAGAATCACTGGATGGCAGGAGGGAACGAGATAGTGTGGGATATGGTCCACTATGATGTCCAGCTTATCGGCGGTGTTGCACTTCATAAGGGAAAGATTTCGGAGATGGCCACCGGTGAGGGTAAGACCCTCGTGGCTACCCTCCCGGTATTCCTTAATGCCCTCGCAGGACGGGGAGTGCACATAGTGACCGTAAATGACTATCTGTCAAAACGTGACTCAGAGTGGATGGGGCCTCTTTATGAGTTCCACGGGCTTACTGTTGACTGTGTGGACAAACATGAACCAAACTCCCCGGCACGAAGGAAAGCTTATAACTCTGACATCACCTTCGGCACCAACAATGAGTTTGGGTTTGACTACCTCCGTGACAATATGGCAATCAATCCTGAAGATCTTGTACAGAGGAAGCATCACTACGCTATCGTTGACGAAGTTGACTCTGTGCTTATTGATGACGCCCGAACACCTCTTATCATCTCCGGCCCCACAGCCAAGAGTGATACGATGCAGTTTGATGAGTACAAGCATAAGGTCGAAAAACTTGTTGGCGAACAGCGCAAGCTGGTCACTCACCTGCTGGCTGACTCCAAGAAACTTATCAGTGACGGTGACAATGATAAGGGTGGTTTGCTGCTGCTGAGAGCCTATAAAGGCCTTCCGAAAAACAGCGCCCTGATCAAGTACCTCAGTGAAGAGGGTGTGAGATCACTGCTGCAGAAGACTGAGAACTTTTATATGCAAAATAACTCCAAGGAGATGCCTAAGGTAACCGAGGAGCTCTTTTTTGTGATAGATGAAAAGGCTAACTCCATTGAGCTGACGGAGAAGGGCCATGATCTCATCTCTACATCAGTAGAGGACGCTGGCTTCTTTGTCCTTCCGGATGTCGGCAGCCTGATAGCTGACATAGAGAAAACAGTCACTGACGAGAAGGCAAGGATGAAAGCCAAGGATGAGCTCCTGCAGGACTTCGCCGTGAAATCGGAACGTGTTCATACCATGACCCAGCTGATGAAAGCCTATACTCTGTTCGAGAACGATGTGGAGTATGTGGTTATGGATAACAAGGTGAAGATCGTTGACGAGCAGACCGGACGTATTCTTGACGGTCGTCGCTATTCCGACGGGCTGCACCAGGCTATCGAGGCCAAGGAGAATGTGAAGGTGGAAGCTTCCACTCAGACCTATGCCACAGTAACATTGCAGAACTACTTCAGGATGTATCATAAGCTCGCCGGTATGACCGGCACAGCTATCACTGAGGCCGGTGAACTATGGAATATATACAAGCTTGACGTGGTTGTCATCCCAACAAACGTCCCTATCATCAGAAATGACCATGAGGATCTGGTATTTAAGACCAAGCGTGAAAAGTACAACGCTGTGATAGATGAGATCATAAAGCTTAACAAGGCAGGAAGACCAATATTGGTGGGCACAACATCCGTGGAGATATCCGAGCTGCTTAGCCGGATGCTTAAGATGAAAGGGCTGAAGCATAACGTTCTCAACGCCAAACTACACCAGCGTGAGGCTGACATAGTAGCCGAGGCAGGTAAGACTGGCACGGTCACAATAGCTACCAACATGGCAGGCCGCGGTACCGACATCAAACTCACCCCTGAGGTTAAAAAAGCAGGCGGACTGGCTATCATAGGAACAGAGAGACATGAGTCGCGGCGCGTTGACAGACAGCTGAGAGGACGAGCCGGACGACAGGGAGACCCTGGCTCATCACAGTTCTTCGTCTCACTGGAAGATGACCTCATGCGCCTCTTCGGGTCGGAGAGGATATCAGGTATCATGGATAAGCTGGGATTGAAGGATGGGGAGATGATACAGCACCCTATGATCACAAAGTCAATAGAAAGAGCTCAGAAGAAAGTCGAGGAGAACAACTTCGGTATAAGAAAGAGACTTCTTGAATATGATGACGTCATGAACTCACAGAGAGAGGTGATATACAACAAGCGCCGCCATGCACTGCTGGGCGAGAGGCTTAGCGTGGATATTGCCAACATGATGTACGATGTCACGGAAAACATAGTCACCACCTATAAGGACTTTGCCGATTATGAGGAGTTCCAGCTTGCTCTTATAAGATTGCTCTCTATCGATTCCCCGCTTTCAAAGGCTGACTTCAGCAAGAGTAACAATGCGGAGATCATTGATGTCACCTTTGCAAAGGTTCTTGACGCTTACCGTCGTAAGAGTGAGGTAATTGCATCAACAGCCTACCCGATACTAAAGGATGTATATGAAAGAATGTCTGCTACTTATGAGAATGTAGTAATCCCTATCACTGACGGTGCACGTACTTATAATGTCATTACCAACCTCAAGGCATCTGTTGAGACCCAGGGAAAGGAGGTCCTCCGCTCCTTTGAGAAGACATCGGTGCTGGCAACCATTGATGACGCATGGCGTGAACATCTCCGTGAGATGGATGACCTGAAGCAGTCAGTGCAGAACGCTACCTACGAACAGAAAGATCCGTTGCTGATATACAAGTTTGAGTCTTTTGAGATCTTCAAGACCATGATCAACAAAGTGAACAGTGATGTGGTAAGCCTCCTGATGAAGGGCAATATCCCAGCTGCTTCACCTGATAATGTCAAAGAGGCGCAACGACGCAAGCAGGCAGACATGAGCAGGCTCAAGACACAAAAGAGCGACTTCGACAGCTATCGCGGCGGTGGCGGCGGCTCACCTGAACAGAGACAGAAGCAGACCACACCTGTGAGGGTGGAGAAGAAGGTTGGAAGAAATGATCAATGCCCGTGCGGAAGCGGCAAGAAGTATAAGCACTGCCATGGCCAGGGTGTTGAAGACTCTGCCGGGGGGGCACAGGCCTGACATCGTCAGGCCATCATCTTAAGAGAGTTGTTATTCCGGTGGGGTTTAAGCCCTTGCCACAGGGGTGCCAATCATAGAGACATAATGCACTGCCTGATCAATAAAACTGGCAATGCTGAAGGGCTTCGCCGGCTTAATCATGAGATCATATGGCGTACGCTCCGGTTCATCGGTTATGTCAGGACCAACCTTCATCACTGCTGGTGAGAGGGCTACAATAGAGGTCAGCTGAAAAAGGGCTGAAGGATTTATGTCAATGACCAGATCGAACTTTGTTGAAATGAATTTCTTGGCATCTTCCGATATTGGGAAAAATGCCCAGCTGAGGTCTGTTTTGCGGAGGTACTTCATATAGCTCAGCCCTGTCAGCTTGTCAGGCACATTCTTGCCGGGTATCCAGGCCATTACCTCCACGCTCTTGCCCGTATCCGTTAGTCGTCTGATGAGGGCCGTAAGATGCTGAAAATCATTCTCAAAAGAGGCATCCCACAGTATGCCAACCTTTTTTACCATTTCAAAGTTAAAATCCTGCTTTGTCCTCTTCAGACCCGAAAGGCGTCTGCGGAGCATTACTCTGCCGGCTTTTAATCTGAGATTATAAAAAAGTTCCATAAGAATACAAACCTATATTTTTTTTGACTTACAGTGGTTGTACAGACGGTTATTCTTCTATCATTTTGACGAACTCCTCTTCTGTAAGTATGGAAATACCCAGATTGACTGCCTTTGCCCTCTTGGCTGGCCCCATATCACTGCCGGCTACTATGAATGAGGTACTCCCTGACACTGATGCTGAAATCTTGCCGCCTGCTGCTTCAATGGCTGCTTTGATACCCTCGCGTGAGAAACCTTCAAAAGTACCGCTCACAACAACACTCTTACCTGAGAGTGGACCTGAAGCTTTTTCCTGTTGCGGAGGCCCCTGGAAGCTCATGCCGGCAGCTTTCAGGCGTCTGATGATCTCCAGATTGTCGGTGTCAGAGAAATATTCCCTGATACTGGCGCTGATTCTGGGACCGATCTCCGGTAGTGTGGCAAGCTGCTCCTCAGTGGCATTGATGAGTGAGTCAATGTCGGAAAAACCTGCAGCAATTGTTTTGGCCACCGTCTCGCCCACATGCCTTATGCCGAGTGCAAACAGCTTCCTGTGCCAGGCTGCAGAGAGCGATACCTGCAACCCGTTAATGATGTTGGATGCTGATTTATCACCCATCCTATCGAGGGATGCAAGCTGTTCGTGTCTGAGATCATACAGATCTGCCACATTGTGGATAAGCCCGTTAGACCAGAGCATCTCTATGGTCTCTTCTCCCAGCCCCTCAATATCCAGTCCCTTTCGTGAGACAAAGTGTATGATACGACGTGTTATCTGTGGCGGACAGTGCAGGTAGTTAGGACAATAATGGTTAACCTCACCATCAGTGCGCACCAGCGGGGTGCCGCACTCGGGACAATTTTCGGGGAAGGTTACTGCTTCGGATGAGTCGGCGCGCTGTTCCCTGTCCACACTTACGATCTGGGGTATGATATCGCCTCCCTTTTCAATGGTCACAATGTCGCCGTAATGAAGTCCCAGAAGATCAATCTGGTCACTGTTGTGCAGTGAAGCACGCTTTACCGTTGTACCTGCAAGGAGTACGGGCCGGAGATTGGCCACAGGGGTCACGTTGCCTGTCCGGCCTATCTGGAAGTCGACAGAGAGAAGCTCTGTTACAGCCTGTTCGGCAGCGTACTTGTACGCAATAGCCCAACGTGCAGATTTAGCAGTGTTGCCCAGTCGCTGTTGTGCCTCAATGGAGTTAACTTTTATAACTATGCCATCAGTGTCATAGGCCAGCTTCTTACGCTCATGCTCCCATGAGGCGATGAAGCCTGTCACTTCATTCATGCCGTGGCAGACCTGCATCACGTCAGGTGTGCGGAACCCCCATGAACGGGCTGTCATTATATTGTCATAATGATTTTCTGCTGGCAGCTGCTCCCCAAGCATGTAATAAAGGTAACAGTCGAGAGGCCGTGCAGCCACAATGCGCGGATCAAGCATTTTAAGAGTGCCTGCGGCAGCATTACGCGGATTGGCAAAGAGAGGCTCACCCTGCAATTGCCGGGCCGCATTCATCTCCTGAAAGCCCTTGCGTGGCAGGTAGATCTCCCCGCGCATGACAAAAGATGATGGTATTCCCTCTGCACTGACCCTGACAGGGATGCTTCTAATGGTTCTGACATTTGCAGTTACATCATCACCCACCGTACCATCACCCCTGGTGACAGCCCTGACAAGTACCCCCTCTTCATAGGTAAGACTGATTGATACGCCATCATACTTGAGCTCACATACATACTCCGGCTCATAGCCAAGAGCCTTCTTCACCCTGTCACCAAAATCAATGATCTCCTCCGTATTGTAGGTGTTGCCCAGAGAGAGCATGGGCCAGAGATGCTCAACCTGCACAAACTCTTCAGTAAGATCACTGCCAACCCTCATAGTGGGGGAGTCACTGGTGACCAGCTCCGGAAAATGTTTCTCTATTGTCTGCAGCTCATTGAGTAGAATATCAAATTCAAAATCAGTTATAGTAGGCTGATTGGCAACATAATACCTATGATTATGTTCATTAATGGTTCTTCTGAGCTCCTCAGCCCTCCGTTTTGCATCAGCAAGTTTCATGTGCAGTATCTGTCAGGATTTGAAATTATCAGTCAACTCCATACTCCCGGTATCTTTGTGCCGCATGTACACCTTTCGCCGCTGATTTTATTGGAAACAATCCTGTAACCGCTTCTGTCTATCAGCTTCTGTTTGCAGGAAGGACAGATGGTATCATCAATCCCCGAGCCCGGCATGTTGCCAAGGTAGACATAATTAAGTCCTTCGCTGCGTGCTATCTCAACGGCCTTATTGAGTATGCCGGCGGGGGTGGGAGGCAGGTGCTCAAGCTTATACTGCGGTTGAAAACGGCTGATGTGGAATGGGGTGTCAGCAAAACCATTTTTCGCCAGCCACCCGCACATCTGCTTAATCTCATCCGGCTTGTCTGACCATCCCGGAACAACAAGATGGGTGATCTCAAGCCAGACACCCTCATCAAGGTACGTCTTCAAGGTATCAAGCACCGGCTGGAGCTTGCCACCGGTGAGCTTTAGATATGTGCTGCCATTGAACGACTTAAGATCAATGTTTGCAGCGTCTATATAACGACAGAGCTGCTTCAGTGGTTCTCTGTTTATATAACCGTTTGAGACCATGATATTTTTTATCCCTGACTCATGTGCCAGCTTAGAGGTCTCGTATACATACTCGTAAAAGGTGACAGGCTCGGAATAGGTATAGGCTATTGACCTGCAGGTCCCGCCGATTGCTCTTGCCACGACGGCATCAGGGGGCATGTCAAAGTTTTTTGTCTTGTCCGGTGATGTCTGAGAGATGGTCCAGTTCTGGCAGTTGAGGCATGCAAGGTTGCATCCTGCGGTGGCTATGGAGAATACTGACGACCCGGGAAGAAAATGGTAGAGGGGCTTCTTTTCTACCGGGTCAATGTTCGCTGCGCAAGGATTCCCAAAAGCCATGGTATAAAGCTTTGATTTTCTGACAATCCTGTTGCGGCAATCGCTCAGCTCCCCCTCCTTAAGTGTGCATTCATTGGGGCATATCATGCATACCACACCCCTGGCGCTCTGCTCCTGGAACATTGCCAGTCTCAGATCAGGAGCGGGCACCATGGCGCCCAGTGGTAACGGAGAGATCATACCGGCAGCTACGGCAAGCGAACCCTGCCGGGTAAACGTCCTTCTTGATATCTTCATCTTACTGGTTCTCAATTATATGCTTTTATTGTTATCAGTATGTAAATCTAATGCTTAATCACCACCGATGCAACTATGCCTGATGCTAAAATGACCGCAGCAAGAATAAAGCACGCATTTGCTGTCCCTGCTAATGGCACTAGCAGAGTGGCCACGATAAGGTAACCCAGCGCTGACCCGGCAAGGTCGGCAGCATATACCCTGCCTGTTGTGGTATCACCTGCTGCACTGTTGGTAAGTATACGGTACACTGCCCCGGTGAGAAAACCGGCCAGAGGCAACGCTATGAACATAAATATCATAACCGGACCCGGAGCAGAGGTGACAAGCAACGGAGCAGAGAGACCGGTGACAGTATACAGGGCCGTCAGCAGCAAGGCACTCAATTTCAGACTCCTGAGAGCTACTGCCTCCCCCCATGCTGCTCCTGCGGCCAGTCCTGCCATAAGCAGTGTCAGAATGATGGCAGAGAGGATATAAATGTTTCCTACTGCCATCTGAAGAATGAATATCATTATCATTCCGAAGCCGGCAAGCCCGGCCGACGAAGTAAACATCATCAGTCCCCCTCGTGAGATGAAGAGGAATGGTATAATTATCAGAACAATCAGGAGGGCAATAATGCCTCCCTTCATTCCCATTTTCTCAAGCGAGAGGATGTTTGCAAAGAGAGATGATACCGGTCTGAAAGCAGAGTTTACGTCAGCTTCCCTGTCAACCTGTGACAGCACCTGGTCTCTTTTTGCTCTTATATCATTGTCATTGAGATAGTCACTGTTGACATAACTGGTTTCAACAGCCCTTGTCTCAACCATATTTACTATTCCGGAGCTTACCTGCCGATCCGAAGCAACGGCATTCAATAACGTTCCCGGAATGATTGCTACATGGCTGAATACACTTGCCAATGCACCGTACAGGGGTGAAAAACTCTTTCTGTAACTCTCAGGCGAATAATTATACCAGGGCATCGGTGTGCACATGAAAATACCGTTTGCTGTTAAATGCTCCTTCACCATCCTGAAATATTCTACTGTATAAAACCTGTTGACTGACAGGGTAGAAGGAGGAGGGATGAGCTGTAAAACTGCATCGTAGTTCCCTTCGTCATTCCTCATGAAGGTCATAGGGTCAGTTCTGATCACAGTGACCGTCATCGTGCCGCAGAGAGTGTCCCGGGCTCCTTCGGCGGCTATAACGCCCGGATCTAGCTCCAGGTAACAGAGCTCGCGGATGTCATACTTCTTCAGCTCCTCCAGATGCCTTGTGAGGCCGCCGGAGATAAGGATGACTTTATCATATTTTTCTCTCTGAAGGAGGGCATAGTGTATGTTTTCCTCAACACTGATGACATCACCAGTAAAGAAGAGCGGCCTGTGATCATAGAAGATGGTTTGCTCACCGCCGTAAACGCCTGAGGTGATATTTCCGTAAGGGGTGTCAATGCTCTTCTCCACCTGTACGCCTCGCAGCAGCATGGATCTGATGGCATGATCAGGGTGTAATATCATTATCACTGCTGCCAGGGGTACTAGTGCTGCCAGCGCCGCTTTTCTTAGCCGCGGAGGGTAACCAAGGAACCATAGGGCATATACTGCAGACAAAAGCAGTATGAGGATATATAGCTGATAGTTGGGAATGCTGACAGTCACTGTCAGAGCAGTCACAACTCCGGCAGTCACGGCGCCGGCCGTCTCCGTGCCGAAGCTGTTCCCCGGCATTGAAGTGCCTGCGGCATGCCTCATAACTGAGATACGGACAAAAATGAGCGATGAGATAAATGTAACCGGCGCTACGCTGACCGCAAGTATCACAAGCATCTGCAGAAAAGAGGGGGTCTGTCCGGGTATGAGTATGACAGCGTTCATCATCACAAAACAGAAAGGAGCCAGCGCCGTGCCTGCCACCAGTGTCCAGATCATTCTCCTCATGCCGGTGATGACAGACCTGCTGCCTGTCACAGCCCCTGCCGCGGCAATGACCAGCCACAACCACAGGAAGAGCCCCGCACCAGCTTCAGTGCCACCGCTGAGGATAACTGCCTCACGCATAAGGATAAACTGAGATGCTGAGCTCAGGAAACCGATGAGCAGCAGCAATGGCACCAGGTTATTCAGTGGTGCTGGCGGATCAACCCCGTTTTTTGCATCCCTGGTGTCACTGATATGATGCCTGCGTCCGTTGAAGTAATAACCCAGATGCCAGGTAAGGTGAATGAGAGCAGCAAAAGCCATGGCAATACCTGCCTCCACATGCCAGGGCAGAAGCTGAGCTGCAAACGTTATATTCCACCTGTAGGTGATTTTAAGTGCCAGGAAGAGACCGAAAAGGGCTGACACCGTGAACGATCCCAGTAATATACAGTTCCAGAAATAGCGGTGTGAGAGCTTACCGGTAAAACCGGCAGAAGAGAGGTAAAGGGAGAAAAGATAGATTACCAGGGCAGTTACTCCTATAGGCAGTACATGATAGGTCATTGTTCCTCCTATTCGCCGAAGACATATGCTTCATAGACAAAAATCTCCGTAGCCTTATCCTTCCATCCATCCCATCCGATGCCAGCCTTGTCACGGGCACAATAACCCAGGAACTGCTCGACACTCCATCCTCTCTCTTCTGCTACCTGGGGCAGGAGGGTACCTGATCTAAAGCCTTGCTTCAGATAAATCCCGTGTCTCCCTATAATTATTTCACTTATGCTATTAATTTTTTTCATAGGACCCAGCACAGAGATCTCAATTTTTATTGACGGATACTCAGCCTTTGTCACTACAGGGAACCTTGGATCACCAAATGCAGCCTCGATGGCCATGTGGCCTATTACCTCCCAGAGAGGGTCGCTGGAAGTGAACCTTCCTATACAACCCCGCAGATCTCCTCCCTTGGTTAATGTAACAAATGCTCCCAGTGGCTCTCTCAGACGCGGTGTGAGCTTTGGGGCAGTGATAGCCTCAGGTTTGCCCCCTTTCAGGTGAGCTGAGATAGCCTCGCGGGCAATGGCAAGAAGTGTTGCTCTCTCTCCCTCGGTGAGCGTAAAGGCCTCTGTAGCGGCTTTTGTGGAGCGTTCTGCCGGCTTGCTCTCCATGACAATGGCATTGTAGCCTACAACTTCACCTTTGTCGCCACGCGGTGAATCACCGGAGTTGGTGTATCCGACATTCCGGATGACCACCCCTTCGCTCTTCTCAGCGAGGTAGAGCAGCACAAGAGCAGCAGGCCACCCGCACATAGCTGTGGCAAGCTTTTCGGTGCCTGAAGACTCTATGCTCTTGATTGTCTTCAGGAAAGCTGCAGGATCGCCTTTCACGATGGCATCACCCGAGAGCTTGTCAACACGCTGCGCATCTTCATATGACGGATAGTGGGAGAAGTCGCTGCTTATCACAAACAGATTGCGGTCATTGAACCATGGCTGCAGGCCCAGCGCAATAGCTTTCAATACACTGGTGCTGCGTGTGCCGATCAGTATAGGTACTATCGTTGGTCTCTTCTTGAAGTGATATTGAATGAATGGCAGCTCTACCTCCAGGGAGTGCTCAGGACCATGAGCCTCATCCTTTTCAATAAACCACTTGTTTGATGACTTCAGCTTCTCACCCAGCTCTCTGTTAACCGGTAATGTGCCCAGAGGAGTAACCATGTTGCCCGATGTGAAGACCGCAGCACCCTCAAAGGCAAACCTGTGGCTTACACCTATCAGAAAGATATTGTCATATTCGGCATCAGCCGGCACAGCGGCAAATCCGGCAGCAGCAGTGTGGCCTGAATAAACATAACCGGCATGAGGAACAATGATCGCCCTCACCGTCACACCAGGCATGGGCTTCTCATATGAAGCAAAATAACCTGCAAGCTCACTCCTTAGCTGGTCATACCCCGAAGGGTAGAAGCTCCCGGCCACAACAGGCTGCCTGTCACGCATCGCTCCCTGTCCGAATATATTCATAAGCGGCATAATTAAAACTATGAGGATGAGACCAACCGTTTTCATAAACAGCCATTACAACCCGCAAAGTTAGCAAAAAACCGGTAAAAACCGAAGATGAAATCCTCAGATAAGGACGATATTTTCCTTTAGCGTATTACCCTCGTCATCAATGCCGTAGAGCCGTATGCCTACGCTGCAGGTGGCACCGGCGGTGACATCCAGAAACGGGGATAGTGATTCTCTTACATCCTCCTCACCCATAGAGTCATATTCCTCAATATCAAAATAAAGATGTACAAAGAGTATATGATCGGCCTTTTTGATTTTGGTAAGCACCTTCAGTATCTTACCCATCCAGATAACGGATGAGGTGTTGAAATAATCAACGTTGAATTTCAGATTTGTGCTCTCTGCCGGGTTCTTTGCATACTCAGAAGCCCACTTGTAAATGGGCTCAAAGAAACCTGACGCATTCTCCGGTAACGATTTGCCGGCAAAGGAGAGAATTCCTGTTGCAGCTACAAAACTTACCTGTGGCGTTTTAGGGGTTGCCTCAATTCTAATATCCTGTAATTTTACCATAACCTGTCATTCATTCCTGCATCACGCATTGGTTCGCCAATACAACATGATAAAGGTAACCAGTTTTTCCAAAGGCGCTTTTGCATTCGTCAAATAATAAGGCCCAGTTATCAACTTTTTCAATTAACTTATCCACCGGATGACTTACATTTTCAGGAGATTCGTATAAAAGGAAGTACTATATTTGCAGCCATAATTTAAAGAGGATGGAAAACCTGCTCAGAAAGGGTATAAAAGAAGCTGTCAGGAAACTCTACGGTGCGGATGTAACTGATGATCAGCTGCAGATGCAGAAGACGCGGAAGGAATTTGAGGGAGATCTGACACTGGTGGTTTTTCCTCTGGCCGGCCTTGCACACCGCTCACCGGAACAGACTGCAAAAGAGATAGGCGAATACCTTGCGGCCAACCTGGATGCAGTCAGTGGGTACAATGTCATAAAAGGGTTCCTGAATGTAACAATCGCCCCGGCGGAGTGGGCAAAAAAGCTGAAGTCAGTATCGGATGCTACCGGCTGGGGATTTGCGGCGCCGGACCCTGCAATATCTGATGTCGCCCACTATGGATTTACGGCACCGGGCCCTGCAATATCTGATGTCACCCACTATGGATTTGTGTCGCCGGATACTGACTCTGAAACAGTTGTCATTGAATATTCATCGCCCAACACCAACAAACCACTGCACCTCGGGCATATACGGAATAATCTCCTCGGTTTCTCCCTCTCAAGAATTTTAGAGGCAGCCGGATATAATGTCATTAGGACTAATATCGTCAATGACCGTGGCATCCATATATGCAAGTCGATGGTGGCCTGGCAGAAGTGGGGCAGAGGTGAAACACCGGCTTCGACAGGAAAAAAGGGTGACCATTTTGTTGGCGATTTCTACGTTCAGTTTGAAACGAATTTAAAGAGAGAGGCAGAAGAACTTATCGCCTCCGGCTCAACGCCCGTGGAAGCCCGCGATAATGCTCCGCTTATGCAGGAAGCGCGCAGGATGCTCCTGAAATGGGAGGCAGGTGACCCGGAAACGGTCAGCATGTGGCAGATGATGAACTCATGGGTCTATGAGGGATTCGAGGTGACATATGCAGCACTGGGCGTAGTATTTGACAAAATATACTATGAGTCAGATACATACAAGGTTGGAAAGCATATTGTACTGCGCTCCCTTGAAGAAGGACACCTGATACGCAAAGATGACGACTCGGTGTGGATAGACCTTACTGCTGACAAGCTTGACCAGAAGCTCCTGCTGAGATCTGACGGCACCGCCGTCTATATGACACAGGACCTCGGCACTGCAGTGATAAGATACAACGATTACCATTTTAACCGCCACATTTATGTGGTGGGCAGTGAGCAGAACTATCACTTCCAGGTGTTGGCCCTGACACTCCTTAGGATGGGGTACGACTGGGCTGCAGGACTTCATCATTTCTCGTACGGGATGGTGGAGCTGCCCGAGGGAAAGATGAAGTCAAGAGAGGGTACAGTAGTTGATGCCGACGACCTGATAGCTGAGATGATAGATACAGCCACCACCATGTCACAGGAACTGGGTAAGCTCGGCGGATACGACAGTGCGGAGAAGGAGAACATTTGCAGGCAGATTGGACTTGGAGCACTTAAGTACTACATCCTTAAGGTAGACCCTAAAAAGAATATGGTTTTTAATCCTGCAGAATCAATTGACTTCAACGGAAATACGGGACCATTCATCCAATATACCTATGCGCGAATCAGATCGGTCATGAAAAAGGCTGAGGAGACAGAAGTGGCAGACAGGAGCGGGAGTTATGAAGATGTGATCCCGAACATAAAGGAGATAAGCGTAATCAAACTGCTGAACGACTTCCCTGCACTGATCAGGCAGGCT
>CAYQNT010000053.1:8035-17617 GCA_964418865.1 uncultured Rikenella sp. | reverse complement strand
CTGATCATTGGCCATGATGAGTATTGGCGTTTCAACCTTCTCAATGCTGAATAGCGGTGAGTTTTCCCAGTAGAGATGTGGTGCCTCCCATATTGTTGCTCCTATCCTGCTCTGCTGATGCTCATACTGCATTGATCTGTTACTGCCCGACTCCCAACGGATCCCTCCATAGGCACTGTACATGTTAACTACCGGCGCTCCTGACTCAATAGCTGCGAACAGGGTTGTGCGCGTTGCCAGATAAGCTACCTGGTATCCACCCCAGCTATGTCCCTGGGCTCCAATATGTTTCTCGTCAACAAAACCCTTGTCAATAAGTGACATAATTCCCGGCATCACACAGTTATAGGCACTCTGGCCGGGATAACCGTCAATGTAATAGACATCAGGATTAAAAATTAGATAGCCGTTACTCGTATAATAATGGTAGTCGATGGTTGATCTTCCGGGCTCGGGAGTCTTGTGTCTTAACAGCTCCGACGAGCTTTTCTCGTAAAAATTCACGATCATCGGGTACTTATGGGAAGGATCAAAATTATCAGGCTTGTATAACAGTCCTTCAATCTTGCGCCCGTCAAGGGAGATCCAGCTGACAACTTCTGCCGTACCCCAACGGTAATCTTTCTGCTGAGGATTAGCATCGGTGATCCGCTTCTCATCCCTGAATGTAAGATCCGAGAGGATATAATCAGGGAAGAGAATAAAGTTCTCTTTTGTATAGATGATGCTCTTACCCTTCTTCGCTTTGACTGGTGTGCCCAGACTGTATTCGCCTGCCATGAGCTTTAGCGGCTTATCTTTCTTCCGCATGTCAAGCGAATAAAATCCTTCGAATCTTGTCACCTCGTCTGTGCCTTTCAGGTATTGCTTTTCAGCGGGATCAACGAAATCATTCTCCGTGTCGAGGTCCAGCAGGCTGTATTTTATACCTTCACTCCTGCCGTTGACGGTGACATTGACCGGAGCACGGCCGGCCACCGGATCAAGGGACCATATGTCATACTTGTCAGAGACAAGAAAAGCCTTGTCATCCTTCAGCCAGCCTGCGGCAGGATATGACCCTGGCAGGTCAGGCACATCGTTCAGTTCATCCCATACCCTCAGCGTTGCGGGGGTGGTCAGCCTGTTCTCCTTCCCCGCGGCTATATCCAGGGCGTACCATGAACTATCTGCATCTTGATACCAGTAGAGGTATTTGCCGGCCGGAGAGAACCGCATTCTTGCACTAAACTGTTCTTTGATCTTCTGGGCCTTTCCGGTTATCACATCAACAAGCCAGACATCCATTTTTGCTCTTCCTTCCCACATCGACTCCAGATCATAAGGCAGTGAAGAGTAAGCAGCAACCTTTGGTCCGTCGCCCTTATCAGGCAGCTGTACATCAGGTCTCTCCTCCGTTGCCAGCTGAACCGCCTTCTTCATATCTGCATGATATACGGCAGCAAAACTTTTCTTCATGTCGCGCGGTTTCCTGACCACCTGCGCTGTATGCAAAATGCCCTCCTCCCAGTGCCATACATCAACATTTGCCCTATCTTCCTCGAGCACAGTCGTGTCTCTTAGCTTATATTCAGGTGAAGTCCCGAAGAACAGTCTGGGAGTGTTCTCTCCAAATGTCAGCCTGGCATTCTCATTAATAATCCACCCCTGCGGCAATCCTGCTGTTCCTTTTAAGGCCACCACTTCAGCCAGTCCCTTGCCACCCCAGTAACAGAGTGAAAAAGTGTTGCCGGCCTTGTCTTTATCATCGACAGAGAGGATGAAAGCGGCCCTTGCTCCCTTCTTATCCATTAAGAGCTGTTTATATTTTGCCTTACCCGTGTATATAATAATCTTCTCGTTCTTTTTCAGGTCTATAATGGTAACTCCCGGTTCCTGCCCGTTATCATCGCCGGTGGTAACGTACATCAGCTTTTCAGCCTCTTCGGCAAGTATATAATCGGTCACAAAACGCACTGAATCTGTCACTCCCGTATTAAGGTTCCGGTAATAAAGGGTATAACCATTATCGGCTGACTCGCTTTTGGGTTTCTTCGCCTTCTCCTGAGACGGTTTACTGTCATTACCGATACCTGCTGTGTCCTTAGGAGCTGCAGCCTTACCCTTTAGAGACTCTGTCTGCCAGGCTACCCACCCCGCCCATTTCTCAGGAGCCTTGAACGACTTAAGTCTTGGAATAGTGTCAGTGACTCCTGTTCCTACATTATAAATGCCCAGCTTATCGAGAGGCATATCTTCCTTCTTGGTCTTTTTAAGTTTCAAGGCTTTGACCTCATCTTCCGGGGGCTTTATTGTAAAGAACAGATGCCGTGAGTCAGATGCGATTTTCACACCTGTGGCACAGATGAAGGTTGCCTTCAGTGACGCACTCCCGTCATAAAGCGTTACAACAGGGTCACCCACTGAAGGCTCGGCTTTAAATGCAATCAATGACCCGTCATCCGAGATCACTCTCTCACTAATGCGATTCCATTTCACCAGATCGTCGATCATCATTGCCTTTTTCTCCTGTCCAAAGGACTGAAGAGCCATCATAACAACCATGCACAGAATAATACTCTTTTTCATCATATAATAGTTTATTTTAAGGGTATGATGGAACCCACATGTTGCTGATTATTGCAATATTGTGTTTGCGTATTCAAATACATGCGGGTTTCATATGTATAGATTTTAACTTTTAACAGTTCTCATAGATTGTTCCGCTGAGTGGATGAAATCACACGTTTAAAAAATTAAATTCATCATGGTTCAATAATGACAAACATTTTGATTCCATTCCCGAATCTCTTTACGAGTTAAAAATAACACTTTATTGAGATTGAAAAAATATGTTTTTCAGCCTCAGGCATCTTATCTTACAGTATTAATAGGTTATTTTCGATATTTTTGGACTAATATGAAAATAGTTAAGAATATCAGCGCAGGGGTAGTACTGTGGTTAATATCACTTGGTGCCACAGCCCAGGTGACTCTGATCACCGGTGTCATCAAGGATCAGAGGGGGGTACCGATTGTTGGTGCTACGATCTGTCAGGTGGCCACAACAAACTGCACCGCTGCAGACCGGAACGGCATTTTTCATCTCCTTCCTGAAACAAGCAAGGAGCTGAACCTGAAGGTGGAGTGCCTCGGATTCAACCCTGTGGAAGTTGTAATAACCGAAGCAACATCCTTCCCTCTTAATATCTCCCTTACTCCCATGTATTACCCTGATGAGTTTTTCAAGGAAGAGAGCTATTCTGACCATGGCAAGAGTCCCATCATACGTTCTTCACTGAGCCTGGATGTAGTCTTCGCCGACTTTGCTGAGTTTAGTCACCTGCTTGGAAGCTACAACACTGACATTATGGATTACTTCTCAATAACAGGACCGGAGTTCGGAGCATCATTCTCAAGGGTATATTTCGGTTTCGGGCTGGGTATGGGATACAGTTACAATAATGACCATGACACTCTGATCATAAACCTGAATAACACCGCGTACAAGCTTAACATTGGATTTGATCTTGTGAACGCAGGCAGGATAAGGCTTACACCAATGGTCTCTTTAAGATGGCTTAAGTACAGATTGCAGAACTATGACGCCGACAGGAAAATAAGTCTCCCCAGCTATCTTGAAGACCGGGATCTCGATCTAAGGTTCAATCAGACAATTGCCGTGGCCGGGCTGAACATCGAATACCTGATATACTCAAAAACAATCGTGCCGAGCGATTACTGGTCTGTAGGCCTCTTCGGGGGCTACGCAACGAAACTCAACCGGAAACCATGGATCTACTCAAAAGGAAACAGGATAATAACTGATGATAAAATCAATCTCAAACCGCTGACTTTTGGAATCACCATCTCTTATTACACCTTTACAAAATAAAAACATTGCACACAATCATCATAAAAAAAATACCATGAACTACAGAACACTTGGCAAGACCGGATTTGAGGTCTCGGAGATATCACTCGGCACCTGGCAGGTAGGCGGTAAGTGGGGATCGAAATTTGACGATACGCTTGCCAACACAATCATCCGTGAAGCAATAGACAGGGGAGTAAATTTCATTGACACTGCTGACGTCTACTCTGACGGCCAGAGTGAGAAGGCAGTCGGCAGGGCAGTGAAAGAATCAGGAAGCAGGGTCCGCATAGCCACAAAATGCGGGAGGCAGATACAGCCTCATGTGAATAAGGGATACACACCCGAGGTCATGCGGGGTTATGTTGAAGACTCACTGAAGCGGCTGGGACTTGAATGCCTCGATCTTATTCAGCTTCACTGTCCACCCACAGAGGTATATTACAGGCCTGAAATATTTGGCGAGTTTGACAGGCTGAAGCAGGAAGGAAAAATACTTAATCTGGGAGTCAGTGTTGAGAAGGTGGAGGAAGCTATCAAGGCAATAGAATATGATAACATAACAACCGTTCAGCTAATTTATAACATCTTTCGCCAGCGTCCTCATGAGAAGTTCTTTGCCATGGCAAAGGAGAAGAATGTGGGTCTCATCATCCGCGTTCCTCTGGCCAGCGGCCTGCTCTCAGGCAAATTTACATCTGAAACCAGATTTGCTCCCGGAGATCACCGCTTCTTCAACAGGAATGGGTTGATGTTCGACAAGGGGGAGACCTTTGCAGGGGTACCGTATGACACGGGACTAAGGGCTGTTTCACGTATTAGGAAAGTCTTCCCGGCAACGACTGCCATGGCCCATGTGGCGCTTAGATGGATACTGATGCGCGGGGAGGTCAGCTGTATCATTCCCGGAGCCTCATCACCTGAACAGGTGAGAACCAACCTTGATGCTTTCAGCCTTCCTGAATTTACAGATGAACAGCTTCAAACCATCTCGCAGATATATGAAGAGGAGGTTAAACCGCTTGTGCATCAGCTCTGGTGATCCGCTCACAGACCGTCAGGCTCTATTGTGATTTCGTGACTAATCACTATTTTGCAGGGCAAAATGTCCGGTATGACTAAGAAGATCCCGCATACTTACGTTATTGTTTTCAGCATAGTTGTGTTATGCGCCCTGCTGACCTGGGTGGTACCCGGAGGCACCTTTGACAGGCAGGCCGTCAGTGTAAGCGGTGTAGAGCGCAGCGTAGTGACCCCCGGATCATTTCACTACACAGAGAAGAACCCGCAGACCTGGCAGGTTTTTTCTGCATTATTTGACGGATTCGTCGATAAAGCAGACATAATTGTCTTCATCCTCATAATCGGCGGTGCCTTCTGGATCATGAATGAGAGCAAGGCCATAGATGTGGCTATTGGGTCAGTGCTCCGTCTTACGAACAGGATGAGCAACAGGAGGCTTATCCGAAAGATCGGTGCCGATAATCTGATATTCCTCCTTATTATGATAATGTTCAGCTTCTTCGGAGCTGTCTTCGGTATGAGTGAGGAGACAATTGCTTTTACAATAATTTTTGTACCCCTTGCTGTATCCATGGGGTATGACTCAATAACAGGCGTCTCACTTTGTTTCGTAGCTGCTGCACTGGGTTTTGCCGGCGCCTTCCTCAACCCCTTCACCATTGGCATTGCACAGGGCCTCTCTGACCTTCCTCTCTTCTCGGGACTCGAGTACAGGCTTTTCATGTGGGTGATAATAAACATAGTGGGATTCACATATATTCTCCGTTATGCCCACAAGATCAAAAAAAATCCGCACCGTTCACCGGTAAGGGATGATGACGACTACTGGCGGAAAATGCACTCCGGCGCACAGCTGGTAATTGAGTATCACACTCCTGTGTCAGCATGGGTCACCTATTTTTTACTTACAGCGGTCATGATTAGTTTCTCTGTTTTCAATCCCATGACCACCCTCTCCTTCGGTGAGGGCGGTTTGATCTTTCCCGTCATACCTGTACTTACAGCTCTCTTTGCAGTCAGCGGATGGCTGACACTAAAAAAATCCGTCCACTTCTTTGTCATTGATCTGCTGCTCTTCACTATCCTCTTCCTGATAACCGGCGTGATGGGTTACGGCTGGTATATCATGGAGATAGCAACGCTTTTCTTCGCCATGGGACTGGCAACCGGCATTGCAATGAGTTATGGTGGCAACAGGATCACTAAACTGTTCCTCGACGGAGTCAGGGACATACAATCCGCAGCGCTTATTGTAGGACTTGCGGGAGGTATCATTATTATTCTACAAAACGGGAACATTATTGACACACTGCTCTATAAACTCTCCGGTTCTATCTCCGGGGCAGGAAGGATGGCCTCTGTCGGCATGATGTACGTGACACAGACGGTTATTAACCTGTTTATGCCATCCGGTTCGGCAAAGGCAGCACTTACCATGCCCATGATGTCACAGTTCTCAGACCTGATAAATGTGTCGCGACAGGCTACAGTGGTCGCATTTCAGCTTGGTGACGGATTTACAAACATGATAACACCCACATCAGGAGTGCTGCTTGGCGTACTTAGCGTGGCTAAGATCCCCTATGAGAAATGGTTCAGATGGGTGCTGCCATTAATTTTAATCCTGTTCGTGCTGGGATTCCTGCTTCTCATACCGACCGTTTATATGCAGCTGAAAGGGTTCTAAGGGAATTGAAACCTCCCATGGCGGGTGTACTAAATAAGAGAGCCTCAAGGGTCAAGCCAGGCACACCACACCTCATAAAAAAGGCCGCCTGAAAACATCAGGCGGCCTTTTATTTTCGATTGTGTTAATCAGAAGTTGTATCCTAGTGATAATCCAAAGCCGGTATTCTTTAAGGCAGATTCATTGCCATTATAGCCTATTAATTCAGAATTGATATTTAACAGGCCCAGCTGGGCATTAAGACGGAAGAACAGACCCATTTCCATTTCATAGCCGGCAAATATGTTTGCACCTGCATCAAATCTCTTGTAGTATGCATGATCAAAATCCCAGTCGCTTTCCTCGACCCCACTTACAAACTTAATCTTCTGTGTTAGCTCTAATTCGCCATATTTATATACCTGACTACCCCCAATACCAGCAGCGATGTAGGGCCCGAATCCAATCAGGATATGTCCATTGCCGAACTGCGGCCTGTAAAGAAGGTTCAGAGGCATCTCAATGTAAGAGATCCTTAAGGTTGTTGAAAACTCATTATTAGTGGACTTGGTAGGCAGTTGAAATTGGTTACTACGTGTACCTTTCTGTGAATAAAGGATCCCCGGCTGAAAATAGAAGTCGGGAGCAATCGGTATGGAAGCGATTACACCGCTATGAAACCCGACAATCAATCCGTTCTCAAGTTTCTCTCCGGAAAAACCTTTCCCGTTGACATTCTGAAAGTTCGGTCCGGCTACAATGCCGAAGTTTACCTGCGCCTGAAGGGCAGTTGCAGTCATAGCAAGAACTGCAATAAAAATAATAGGTTTGATTTTCATAATTTAACTATTTAGTTACTAGTGCTTTCTTTACTTTTTGTCAGCGTTGGCTTCAGCCTCGGCTATCATCTTCTCATTAGCGGTAATCAGGAATTCAACCCTACGGTTCTCAGCCCTGCCCTCTTCTGTGTCATTGTCATACTTGGGAAGAGTCTCACCAAAACCTTTTGTGACAATGCGTGCAGCTAATATCTCCCTGCTTTTCAGATAATCCGATACTGCTCCGGCTCTCTTTTCTGACAGGTTCTGATTGTAATGCTCACTACCCTTGCTATCGGTATGTCCCTGAATTTCAATATTTGTCTCAGGATAAGTACCAAGAACCTTAACCAGTTTGTCAAGATTTGCCTTTGCTTCCTGCGACAGGTCTGACCGGTCAAAACCGAAAAGAACGGCACTACTGAACTCAACCACAATACCTTCGCCCACGCGTTCCACCTTTGCATCAGGAACCGTCGCCTCAATCTCCTTAGCCTGCTTGTCCATCTGATGGCCGATTATCGCACCCGTTGTACCTCCAACTGTAGCACCAATGATAGCCCCAAGGGCAGTGTTACCGGTGGCTTTGCCTATGACGGCTCCCATGGCACCGCCTGCGGCAGTTCCTACGGCAGCGCCTTTAGTTGCTTTGTTCATTGAGGCACACCCTGAAAACAAAAATGATACACATATTAAAGTGATTATTGAAAATTTTACCTTTTTCATGTTTTTTTACTTTAGTTAAACATTATTGATTATAATTTAATTTTCATTGCCTTGGTCAGTATGCCCATTACCCCCCGTATGAAGGTTGCCGAAGTAAGAACCTTCACTACCGGATTGGCTGCTGTCCTGCGCCGCGTGGTGGTACGCGGGGTTGCTGAACGCGGGGTTGTTTTGCGTGAGGTGCCTCCCGTGGGCCTCTCGCCCTCTTTCCCTGGAGCCGCCTCCCGCCTCTGAAGCTGAGCCGATGATATCTTTCTTTCAAGCATCTCTGCCGCACTATCCGGGTCAACAACACGTGAGTATTTCGTCACAAGCTGTGACGAACTGTTTATCGTATCAATCTCTTCAGCAGTCAGTATGTCCATTCTGCTCATAGGGGCCCGTACCATCAAGGCAGCAAGAGGGGTTGGTATCCCCTTTTCATTTAGCGTAGTCACCAGAGCCTCTCCTGTTCCTAACGAGGTAAGTGCAGTCTCAATATTATAATAATCAGATATAGGGAAGTTTCTTGCTGTCAGTCTGATCTCTTTCCTGTCGTTGGCAGTGAAAGCCCTGAGGGCATGCTGTACCTTCAGACCAAGCTGTGCAAGCACTGATGAAGGTACATCCATTGGATTCTGAGTTATAAAATATACACCCACTCCCTTTGATCGGATCAATTTGACTATTGTTTCAATCTGTTCAAGAAGGACCTTGCTTGCCTGGTTGAATATGAGGTGAGCCTCATCAATGAATATCACGAGTTCGGGTTTAGACTGATCGCCCTTCTCCGGCATAGTGCTGTAGACCTCGGCCAGCAATGACAGCATGAAGGTTGAGAAGAGCTTGGGCTTATCCTGGATATCAGTAAGGCGTATGATGCTTATATATCCATTGCCATTGCTATCTCTTCGCATCAGGTCCCTGATGTCAAATGACTCCTCCCCGAAGAATCGTTCCGCTCCCTGCTGTTCCAACTCAATGATCTTACGCAGAATAACGCCTGTTGATGCAGTAGATATGGCACCATATTCCTTCTCCAGCTCCTCTTGTCCCTCACCCGTAAGATACTGCATGACCTTTCGGATATCTTTAAGGTCAATAAGCCCCAGCTTGTTGTCATCACAATACTTAAAGATGACTGCAATGATCCCTGCCTGCGTATCATTCAGATCGAGGATGCGTGAGAAGAGCACCGGTCCAAACTCAGATACCGTGGCACGCAAGCGTACTCCACTCTGTTCCGAGATGGTAAGAAGCTCAACGGGGAAGCCCATGGTTGAGTAGGGAAGATTTATCTTTGCATGTCTGTCCCTTATGAAATCGTTCTCTGAGCCTGGTCTGGCAACGCCGCTAAGGTCGCCCTTAACGTCCATAACGAGTGACGGGATACCCTTCAGAGAGAGCTGCTCGGAGAGTACCTGCAGTGTCTTCGTCTTCCCGGTTCCAGTGGCACCGGCAATCAGTCCGTGAGGCATTTTTGCACCAAGCGCCGTATAGATTTCCTTATTGTGGAT
>CAYQNT010000053.1:0-8025 GCA_964418865.1 uncultured Rikenella sp. | reverse complement strand
AGGTATCTTGATGTGAGCATCCTCAACAGCCTCACCGTCAAGCATTGCTCCGCCGAGGATAATATAATCGCCTTTGCAGGCATACCCCCCGTTAATGTGACCAAAAAACTCCTCTTTTCTACTCATAGACTCAGTTTGTCAGTATAATAAAACCGTTGAGGCGTATGCCCCAACGGTTTATAAAATTAGTCTATTTTTGGTTATTTGGTTCCGAGGAGCTCTTTTACTTTCTCAGCCAGTGCATCACCGCGCAGGTTATGACCAACAATCATACCCTCTCCATCAAGCAGGAAATTGGAAGGGATGGCATTAACTGCATACAGTTTTGCCGCTGCACTATTCCAGTATTGGAGGTCTGAAACATGGGTCCATGTCAGATTATCATCCTTAATTGCCTTCAGCCAGTCATCCTTGCTGCGGTCAAGGGAGACACCGAACACGTCAAAACCCATTTTGTTATACTCTTTCCATACTTTCACAACGTTGGGGTTTTCCTGACGGCAGGGTCCGCACCATGCAGCCCAGAAATCAACTAACAGAAGCTTGGTACCGCCTCCCACCTTTGAATAGAGAGACACCGGATTACCATCAGCATCATTGACGGTGAAGTCAGGAGCCTTCTGACCAACGGCAACAACCTTGAGAGCTGCAAGCCGCTCCTTCAGTGTCACAACGGTCTGAACCTTGTTTAGTGTGGTATCAAGTGATCCCAGCATGTTATCCATCTCATCAGGTTCCATGTAATATGCAAGCTCACTGATCACTGCAGGGGTTATGTATGACGAGGGGTTGTTTCTAATAAAATCCTTTTTAAGCTCTTGCTGAGCTGTCTCGATAGACTCAAGCTCTTTCTCAATGGTGCCGGCAAGCTCCTCATTCCCTTCCATCTTTGCAGCACGATAGCGCTCATATACTGCTGTCATATTTGTGTTTGACTCTTCAAAAGAAGCTTTGTACGCTTCAAACTCCGAATGGGTTTTTGAACCTGTAACAGATGCCTGGTAAAGTGAATCGGCGTGACCATTAATGGTTATCTCAGCATTCTCAAGGTAAAAATTGACTCCCCCGCGCTTGCCTTTGATCATAAGGTTAACCATCTGGGGATACTCAATAAAGCCTGTCATTGTAAAGGATCCGTTCTCAAGCATTGCGGAGTCGATGACATCAAATCCACCGGATATACGTTTCTGCAGGAGGACCATTGCACTGTCAATGCCGGTAATGGTGCCTGAAATGTTGAACTTTGGTTCTCTGGCGCATGAAGCTGCTACTGCCAGTACCAGAAATAAAATAATAGTCTTTTTCATCTTAATAGTAATTATTTAAATTGTTTAACGAACCCCGAAGGGCCTGCTGAAGGCAAACCCACCCGTTTTCGTGGGTCAAAGATAATAATATTTAATATTTACTTAGTGGACAGGGTTGTTGAAATATTTGTCAAGCAGGATTGATGCCGGTTTGTACGATGTTGTCTCTCCCTCACGAAGCTGTTTTTCCAGCTCCGGAAGCATCGCCATCACCTCAGGATGACTGTAGAATGAGTGCCTGAGAGTGTCAATAATTGTCTCGTGCATACGGGTAACTGCCTGCTCCCTCCTTCTCTCCCAGAACCATCCGTTTCCCTTGGTAATGCTTACATAGTCACGTACTGTCTCCCACACTTCAGCTATGCCAGTCTTCTCAAGCGATGAGCAGGTAATCACTTTAGGGTTCCACTTTGAGGGTGACATCGGGAAAAGGTGGAGGGCATTCTTATATTCTACTCTGGCGATCTCCGCCTTCTGTATGTTACTGCCGTCAGCCTTGTTAATGATAATAGTATCGGCCATTTCCATGATACCGCGCTTAATTCCCTGCAGCTCATCACCGGCACCGGCCAGCATCACCACCAGAAAAAAATCGACCATGGAATGTGCTACTGTCTCAGACTGCCCCACCCCTACTGTCTCAACAAGTATTGTATCAAATCCTGCCGCCTCGCAGAGTATAATCGTCTCGCGGGTCTTGCGTGCAACGCCTCCCAGGGTGCCTGCAGAAGGGGATGGACGGATAAAGGCATCAGGGTCATTACTGAGATCCTCCATACGGGTCTTGTCACCCATGATGCTGCCACCACTCTGCTGGCTGCTGGGGTCAATGGCCAGAACAGCCAGACGCCTTCCGTAACGACGCGTAAGCATCGTGCCAAAGGTATCAATGAAGGTGCTCTTGCCGGCACCGGGGACACCCGTTATGCCTAACCTGACCGAACGTGTGCTGGCAGGAAGACAACGCTCCACAACAGCCTGCGCAAGGTCATAATGAATGGGAAGGTTGCTCTCAATAAGAGTTATAGCCTGACTGAGAATGGTCAGGTCACCACGCATGATACCATCAGCATAATCATCTGCAGTGAGTTTTCTGCGCCTGTTGCTCTTCAGGCGGCGCAGCATATCGGGGTTGATGCTCGGAGGTTGAACTACACCCTTCTGAACCGAAAGAGCTCCGGTGGATCGTTTTTCCTTGCTCATCCCGATAATGCCTTCGTATAATATTTATTTCCCCGCTCCTGACTCAACAAGAACTTCACCTTTGATCATCAGCATAACCTCTGAATTCTTTGGGTCATTGGTATAAACAAAGATATTCTTGTATATCTGACCTTTGTAACCGCCGGAGTTGAACCTGGCTTTGACTGATCCTGCTGTGCCCGGCTTGATGACATTATCAGTAGGCATAAGAGCTGTGCATCCGCAACCGGACTTTACATGCCTTATGACCAGATCACTCTTCCCCTCATTAGTGAAGGAAAACTCAACATCTGCCGAGGCGTTCTGATTTATAGTGCCAAAATCTGAGGTATTAGACACCAGCTTAAAGACCGGCGCATCGGCAAGCTCCTTGCTGCTCATTCCCGAGAAATCCTCAACCAGGTTAGCTGATACATACAGGTAAATGTTCGGCTGGGGCTGACCATTGACTTTAAGCCGTACCAGATCGTTGACATTACCCCAGCTGCTGTTGTTGAGCGTAGCGTCATAAGTACCCTCAATCATACCTTTCTCACCTGGCTTCAGAATGGCCGGGTTCATTCTCAGAGAGAGATGAGCCGGTAATCCTTCAAACTCAATTGTTGCAGGCTCCTTTGACGGATTTATGACAGGCATTACCCTTATCTTTTTCTCAGTTTTCTTTGTGCTGGTGAACGCCAGGTGATTTGACTCAAACCTCACGGGCCCAACAGCAAAGGTGTACAACTCTTCAATGGTCTTTTGGCGCGGCTCAACCTGTCCTTCAATAATAAGTACAGAAACCGCAGGATTGGCATTCGAATAGACAGAAATGCTCTTGGCAAACCGACTGCTGTAACCACGCGGATCAAATACGCCGGTGACAAAGCCCTTTCCTCCGGGAGGTATCGGTGACTTTGTATAATCTGATGCAGTACATCCGCAAGAAGGCTGCACTCTGGTTATAACCAGAACTGCATCACCGGTGTTGGTGAAATCAAAGACAGCTTCCTGCTTGCCTCCATCCTCCTTGATTGTGCCGTAATTATAACGGGTAGATGCAAAATTAAGCTTCGGCTGGGCCATAAGGCCTGCAGCAACCAGCAAAAAAACCAACAATGACAAAATTTTCTTCATCATAACAGAATTGCTTTTATTAAGTCTGAAAGCTTGCCCTGTGATAATGGGAGTATCTCTAAGTGCCACATTTTAATATTGTTGCGACTATATATGCTGACACATGGGGCTTTCATATACATTTATATTTATTACCATAACCAGCTTTAACCATTATCAATGGTCTGACATAACAAAGATCTGGCCAGAAAGGTCGTATCATAATAACCACCAAAATTAATAAAAAAGTATATGCCGTTGGTTTTTTATTGGTTAATCCATTAGTTTTGCCACACGGAACCTCTCTTTGGAACAGATTTTGCTCCGACCACAGTGGGTGTTCCCCTAAGCTTATGATAAGAAAAAGACTCTACATACCTCTTCTTTCCCTGCTCTGTTTCCTGTTGGTGACCCCGGCTTCAGGCCAGTTCTATAACGGTATGCAGATGTCCTTCGGCAAGAACCGTGTACAATACGATGATTTCTACTGGACCTACTTCAGGTTTGACAATATGGACTGTTATTACAACGAGTTCGGCCGTGAGGTGGCAGAATATGCCTGCAAGGTAGCATCCGAAAAGCTAAACGAGATAGAAGATTACTTTGACTACACGCTTAACAAGCGTCCGATAATTATTGTTTATAACAAGAAGAATGACTTCAGACAGAGCAACATAGGACTCATCTCCGCCGAGGATGATTACAACGTAGGGGGATACAGCAGAGTCATAAAGAACAAGGTTATGCTCTGGTTCAACGGTGACCATGAAGAATTCAGCAAGCTTATAGCATCCGCCCTGGCAGAGGTGATAGTATATGAAATGCTATATAATGCCGATGTGCGTGACAATGTAACCAGTAACTCACAGATACAGATGCCTGACTGGTACATTAAGGGTCTTATAAACTACGTCGCCTTCGGATGGGACAGCGAAACAGACAACCGTGTCAGGGATGGCTTTGAGAATAACAGATACAAGAATCTTGATAATCTGGAATATGAAGAGGCTGTCTATGCCGGACATTCATTCTGGAAATACATAGGGGAAACATATGGCAATGCAATTATCCCAAATGTAATATACCTCTCCAAGATATACAAGAACATTGAGGACGGCTTTCTGTACGGACTTGGCAAAAGCATAAAAGATACGTACCGTGACTGGAGAGGCTTCTATAATAGCTACTATGAAATCAAGCCGGGAGAGAATTTCAGTAAGCCTGGCGAGATCAGGAAATCCAGGCCCTATGAACGCTTCACCTCAGTTAAAGTAAGCCCTGACGGCCGTACTGTGGCCTATGTATCAAATGACTGGGGTAAGAGAAGGATATGGCTCTATGATACCTCCACCGGAAAATCAGAAAAAATCTTCTCTGCAGAACCGAAGTATGAACAGTCGGTTGACAACACTTACCCCGTAATTACCTGGCATCCCGGCGGGCAGATACTGACGTTTACCAACGAGGAGAAGGGAGGCGTGCAGCTCTATTTCTACCGTCGTGATCAGAAAAAGTTTGAACAACGTACTATGCCTTTTTTTGAGAAGGTATTATCACTCTCTTACTCACCTGACGGGACAAGACTGCTGGTATCGGCCATCATCAACGGCATGACTGATATCTATGTTCATACAATCATCAGCGGAACCAATGAAAGAATAACCTTTGACGTAGCCGATGACCGCGACGCTGCCTTTGTCAGAGGAAAGGATGAGACCATTATATTCTCATCAAACAGGCTGACAGACTCACTCACCAACAGGGGTGACCCTCAGGAGATGATCGGGCTGACATATGATCTTTTCACCTATGACCTCACGGTTAGAGGTGGTCAGTTAACCAGGCTTGGAGAACCATCCATGCAGAATCACCTCAATCCGGTAGACCCGTCAGCCGGCTCAACAGGATTTATCGGCAACGGCAACGGCATACTTAACTATTATAATGCTACAATTGACAGCTCCATAGCCTACATAGATACTGCATTGCATTATACCTACTTCATCAACGCCAGGCAGGTAACGGATTTCCCGAGGAACCTGGAGGCCTTTGACAGGCGTGGAGGACAAGATGCCGCTGTGATCTTTGATAAAGGCCGCTACAGGCTCCTCACCGGACCTACGGCGGAGACTCCCTTAGTCCGGAGCGATGAGATCCGCAAGACAATGTGGCGCGATGAGGAGATAGCTATGCTCAGAGCGGCAGACAGCATAAACAGGCTGAGAGACTCGCTACTGACTGAGCGTGCAAGAATGAATGACACTCTCAGGAAACCATTGTATGAATACTTTGCGGTCGCCAATGAACCCATTGACTTTCGCAATTATGTCTTCGAAAAGGAGAAGGAGAATTACTATGAGCTGCAGTGGCGTAAAGATTATATGGATATCAACCTTGACACCTCCAGAATGGTCATGCCAACCGCCCTCGTATACCGGCCCCTCTTCTACACTAATTATACTGCTGCTCAGATCGACTTTAATTTCCTGAATAACACCTATCAGGCCTATAACGGAGGAGCGCCATATTTCAATCCGGGCCTGAACATGCTCATTAAGTTTGGTACGCTTGACCTCTTTGAGGATTACCGTATCACTGGAGGGTTCAGGTTCTCGGGTAACTTTGACAGTAACGAATATCTTGTCAGCCTTGAAGCCCTGAAGGGAAAGTTCGACAAACAGGTGATCTTCCATAAACAGTCGTTTGACAGCTATAATGACACCAGCTACTACAAGATAAGGAGTTATACTACCTATATGTCGCTCAGAAAACCTCTGAGCGCCGTCCTTTCACTAAAAGGGACATTTACCTACAGGTATGATAACTATGTGGTGCAATCGACCGATCTGAGCACCCTTGCAACCCCCTCCTTTAACCGCCACTGGGCTGGACTGAAGGGAGAACTGATTTATGACAACACACGCAAGCGAACCATAAATATATATTATGGGACAAGGTTTAAGATCTTTGGTGAGTATTTCCGGGAGGTAAGTGAAAAGAACAGGGATATGTTCGTTCTGGGAGCTGATGTAAGGCATTATCAAAAGATCCACCGTGACCTGATATGGGCAAACAGGTTTGCCGCCAGCTCCTCCTTCGGCCCGGCAAGACTGATCTACTACATGGGCGGTGTTGACAGCTGGATGGGACTCTTCAATAAAGTGCCCATGTTTGACCAGACCGTCCCGGTCAACCCGTATATCCACTACGGGTTCCAGGCCCTGGCCACAAATATGAGAGGCTTCACCCAAAATATACGCAACGGGAGTAACTTCGCCCTCATCAACAGTGAGTTGAGGTGGCCGGTGATAAGATACTTCGCAGGCCATCCATTACGGAATAATTTTCTTAACAGCGTGCAAATTGTTGCCTTCTATGATGTGGGTATGGCCTGGTCAGGATGGGACCCGTGGGGAAATGAGAACTACTGGCAAGACAAAATATACGAGAACGGCCCGG
This sequence comes from uncultured Rikenella sp., assembly GCA_964418865.1. Taxonomy (GTDB): domain Bacteria; phylum Bacteroidota; class Bacteroidia; order Bacteroidales; family VadinHA17; genus SR-FBR-E99. The sequence continues at coordinate 961 of CAYQNT010000053.1, read as the reverse complement.
TGAAAGTGACCCTTGACGCCATGCGTGACCCACTGATAATGGGATTCGGCACAGGAGCCAGAGCTCAGGTGTTCGGTTACTTTGTGAGAGCCGACCTGGCATGGGGAATAGATAACGGATATCTCCTTCCAAAAATATTCTATCTCTCTTTCAGCCTCGATTTCTGACCTGCTGGATCGGGATTTTATCAGATCTCTTAACTCAAAGTTATGACAAAACAGATGATAAATTTTATTCCTGTTTGGCTAGGAACTTATAAAAATAAGCGATAATTTTACGCCGAAATCTTTAAAAAACTTTTATAATGGCTTACAAAATTTCTGATGATTGCACAGCTTGCGGAACCTGTATAGATGAATGTCCGGTGGAAGCAATATCTGAGGGTGATATCTATAAGATTGACCCGGATATGTGTACCGATTGTGGTGCCTGCGCCGATGTTTGCCCTGTTGAGGCTATTCATCCAGCATAACCCGCATTCGCTTTTTTAGGGAAACCGGAAGCTGTCTTTTCAGACAGCTTCTTTTTTTAATCAGGATTGTATTTTGCCCCTGCCAGAAGGGCCTGACTGTCGTTCATGACCATCAGCTCCTGCATCGTTATGCCTGGATTGTTATTCATGAACCTCTCCAGTATCCTGAAACCAGTCCAGACCACTGCCCTGCCCGGAGACTCCTCTGTCAAATAACTGGTAAAAGGTGCTTCACCAGTGAACTTGCGTATCATGAAACCGTCTGATGAGAAGAGCAGATCATGGCTCACAAGGTATTCCCATATCTTCCCTTCATTCGCCCTGCAAAACTCCATCTGACGTCCGGTGAAACCATACAATATGGTGTCAGAAAGAGAAGGCATCATCCGCCTGGTGAAATAGACAAGCTTGGCTTCATGAAGCATAGTGTTCAAAAGCGTTCTGGTACCGTAACCGGCGTCATTGTAGTCCCACTCCGTAGCAGCCCAT
>CAYQNT010000052.1:0-18752 GCA_964418865.1 uncultured Rikenella sp. | reverse complement strand
GGAGAGGCTTGCCAAGCTGGCCGGCGGTGTCGCTGTTCTTTACATCGGAGCTGCTTCGGAAGTTGAGATGAAGGAGAAGAAAGACCGTGTTGATGATGCTCTTCACGCCACGCGCGCTGCAATAGAAGAAGGTATCATCCCTGGCGGTGGTGTAGGTTACATCCGCGCTATAGCCGCTCTTGAAAATCTCAAGGGTGACAATGATGATCAGACAACTGGTATCGAGATAATAAAGAGGGCTATTGAAGAGCCTCTGCGCCAGATAGTCATCAATGCAGGTAAGGAAGGTGCCGTTGTAGTACAGAAAGTACGCGAAGGGAAGAATGACTTCGGTTACAACGCCCAGACAGATAAGTATGAGAACCTCTACAAGGCTGGTGTCATCGATCCTGCCAAAGTTGCCCGTATAGCACTTGAGAATGCAGCATCAATAGCAGGTATGTTCCTTACGACTGAGGCAGTTATAGTCGAGGAGAAGGAAGACAACCCTATGCCTAACGCCGGAATGGGCGGCGGCATGCCGGGAATGATGTAAAAGCTTATTAGTATGTCTTATGAAGCTGCCCTGCAATCCAGGGCAGCTTTTTTTGATACCAATGATCACCAGTATGATTGCAAATCCCCATCCCCTCTTCAGAGGATCAGTATCTGATTCTTTACCTTATCATGTCAGATTTTTCAAGATTTACTCTGATATTTGCAGAGCGATTTAAATTATGGCTGATCCGAAACAGGTACACGATCTTGAGTACGAGAAGACGGGCAAGCTCATGTGGAAGTATTTCCTTCCTGCCTTCGCCAGCATGATGGCAAACGGGCTGTACAACATTGTTGACCGCATTTATATAGGACAGGGTGTTGACGCACTGGCTCTCTCCGGTCTGACTGTTGTGTTCCCGCTTATGATCATCATTATGGCTTTCGGGATGCTCGTAGGCATGGGATCAGCGGTGCGCATCTCACTTAGCCTGGGGGAGAAAGATTATGACCGGGCAAACAGGATACTGGGGAATGCCCTCCTGCTATCATCTGTGATTGGAGTATTATTAATGATCACCGGGTTCCTGGTGCGTGACAGGGTGCTGCAGATATTCGGAGCAGGGCCTGAGACACTGCAATATGCCTCTGATTATTTTACAATCATCCTCCTGGGGACGCCTCTGGCAATGGTCGGGTTCTCATTGAACAACATCATCAGGGCAGAGGGGAATCCACGCGTTGCCATGATATCAATGTTCATCAGTGCCGGATTGAATATAATCCTTGATCCTATATTCATTTTCGGGCTGGGAATGGGAGTGAAGGGAGCGGCACTGGCTACCGTCATTTCACATTTTGTTCTTACCATCTGGGTGCTGGCCCACTTCCGCGGCCGCAGAAGCGTGACAAAGCTGATTTTTAAAAATGTCAGGCCTGACCCTTATATCATTAAATATATTTTATCAATAGGGTTTGCACCGTTTGCCATGAACGTGGCATCAAGCATAGTAACCGCTGTGATGAACACGCAATTCATAAAATTTGGCGGAGATATCTCGGTGGCTGCGCTGGGAATAGTCAATAGTGCTACCATGATGCTGGTGCTGACCATCATATCACTTAATATGGCCATCCAGCCTATAATCGGCTTTAACTACGGGGCAGGCTACTTTTGCCGGGTGAAGGAGACGGTGATGAAAGCTATCCGTTATGCGACGATTGTTGCTACGGTCGGATGGCTTATATGTATGCTCATTCCCGGGGCGGTCATAAGTATCTTCAACTCTGACAGTATGGAGCTCCGTTCTGCAGGTGTGCTGGGGCTGAGAATCTATTGTGCCGTGTTGCCGGTTGTGGGCTTCCAGATCATCGCCTCCAATTATTTCCAGGCTATAGGCAAGGCTAAGCTGGCTACATTCCTGTCACTGCTGCGCCAGATCATCGTTCTCTTGCCTCTGGTAATTATCCTTCCCGGATTCTGGGGTGTGTCAGGTGTATGGATAGCCAGCCCTATCTCTGATACAGTGGCAGCGGTTGTCTCATTTATCTTTTTTCGCAGGGAGGTGCGCAAGCTTAACTGTGACATGCCTGTTGAGGGCAGAAGCGAAGCCCTGACGAGCACCACCGGCGAGAGCTAAGGAGCTTTTTTCCTGTAATATGTATTGTAAATAAAGAAAGGGTCAAATTATATATATTTGCACCTGAATTGAACCGGCTTCCCACTAATGGATAACATACGCAACTTCTGCATAATAGCACATATTGATCATGGCAAGAGCACTCTTGCCGACAGGCTTCTTGAAAAGACGGGAACTGTTGACGCACGGGACTTCCAGAACCAGGTTCTTGATAACATGGACCTTGAGAGGGAGAGGGGCATCACAATTAAGAGTCATGCCATACAGATGGTCTATGAAGAGGCAGGCAAAAAGTATTATCTTAATCTGATTGATACTCCGGGTCATGTAGATTTCTCCTATGAGGTGTCGCGCTCCATTGCTGCCTGTGAAGGTGCATTGCTGGTGGTTGATGCCACACAGGGTATACAGGCTCAGACGATCTCTAATCTTTACATGGCGATAGAGCATGGACTGGAGATTATCCCTATACTGAACAAGATGGATTCACCCAGCGCAATGCCGGAAGAGGTGAAAGACCAGATTGTTGATCTCACAGGGTGTAAACGTGATGAAATTATTGAGGCGAGTGCCCGCACTGGTATGGGCATTGACCGCATTCTTGAGGATATCTTAACCAGGATACCTTCACCTAAGGGAGACCCTGATGCGCCGCTGCAGGCACTTATTTTTGATTCGGTCTTTAACTCCTTCAGGGGTATCATTGCCTATTTCAAGATAACTAACGGTACCCTAAGGACACATGACCTGGTGAAACTTGTTAATACCGGCAGCGAATATGATGCTGACGAGATTGGCGTACTGAAGGTGAAAAGGGAGCCACGCAAAGTGCTCAGTGCCGGTGATGTGGGGTATATCATTTCCGGCATCAAGATATCAGCTGAGGTGAAGGTGGGTGACACCATTACTCACGTTGCACGCCCATGTGCATCAGCCATCTCAGGATTTGCTGATGTGAAGCCAATGGTTTTCGCGGGTATCTACCCGGTTGATGCCGACGACTATGAAGATCTGCGCGCCTCTATTGAGAAGCTGCAGCTCAACGATGCCTCACTGACCTTTGTGCCGGAGTCGTCAGCTGCCCTTGGCTTCGGCTTCCGCTGCGGGTTCCTCGGACTGCTCCATATGGAGATAATACAGGAGCGCCTTGACAGGGAGTTCAATATGGATGTCATCACTACCGTACCCAACGTCTCGTTCAGGGTTCTGACAACAAAGGGAGACATAATAGATGTGCATAACCCTTCAGGTATGCCGCCGTCAACCACAATAGATGAGATAGAGGAGCCATATATAGACGCTCAGGTGATCTCAAAGTCTGAATATCTGGGGTCTATACTCAACCTCTGCATAGAAAAGCGTGGCACCCTGAAGAGTCAGATATACCTTACCAGTGACAGAGTGGAGGTGACCTTTGACATGCCTCTGTCAGAGATAGTGTTCGGCTTCTATGACAAACTGAAGAGCATCTCAAAAGGGTATGCCTCATTTGATTATCATATAACAGACTATAAGAAGGCTGATCTTGTCAGGCTTGATACTCTGCTTAATGGCGAGATGGTTGACGCTCTCTCCACGCTTATCCACCGTGGTCATGCCTATGACTTTGGCCGCAGGATGTGTGAGAAGCTCCGCGAACTTATACCGAGACAGCAGTTTGATATTGCCATCCAGGCAGCCATAGGCGCAAAGATCATTGCACGCGAGACAGTTAAGGCGGTACGCAAGGATGTTACGGCTAAGTGTTATGGTGGTGACATCAGCCGAAAAAGGAAACTGCTTGAGAAACAGAAAAAAGGAAAGAAGAGGATGCGTCAGATAGGTAACGTAGAGGTACCACAACAGGCCTTTCTGGCAGTGTTAAAGCTTGACTGACGTGAAAAAAGCCTCACAGGTGTTGTAAATAAAGAAATAATACTAATTTAGCACTTCGTTGGGGTTTGACGGGAAGGATCAACTACTAATCGAAATACCCTTAAACTAACCTAAGCTCATACCCTGTTTGGATTTCCCAGACAGGGTATTTTCTTAACATAAAAGCTTGTATCCCTTCCCGTGGATATTCAGAATCTCAACTTTCTCATCTCTGCTCAGGTACTTGCGAAGTTTGGTGATATAGACATCCATACTTCTGGCGTTGAAGTAATTGTCATCAATCCAAATCAATTTCAGAGCAAAGTTACGTTCAAGCACCTCATTTTTGTGGCGGCAGAGCAGCTCAAGGAGCTCTGACTCTTTGGTGGTGAGTTTCCGTGACTGGTCCTGAATGGTGAGGAGCTGCTTTGTAACGTCAAAAGTAAACTGGCCAATAGTGTACATAGCTGCCGGCAGCTCAGTGGTCTGCTTTGACGACCGCCTCAGGATGGCTTCTATGCGGTAGATCAGCTCTTCCATTGAGAAGGGCTTGGTAAGGTAGTCGTCAGCTCCTGACTTAAAGCCTTCAATGACATCCTCTTTGAGGTTCTTCGCTGTCAGGAATATGACAGGTATGTGAGGGTCAATGGCCCTTATCTCCCTTGAAAGAGTAAAACCGTCCATCTCCGGCATCATCACGTCAAGCAGACAGAGATTAAACTTCTCTTTCCTGAAAAGCTTCTTGGCCTGTGCCCCGTCAGTCACCAGAGTGGTATCATAGTCTTTTGCGGTGAGGTAATTTTTCAACAGCTGCCCAAGGTTGGGATCGTCTTCTGCAAGTAAGATGCTAACTTTCTTTAACATGGCCTGTTTTTTTCATTTTGACTGCTCCTTTGGAAGGTGAATGATTATCCGGGTTCCTTTGCCGAGCTGGCTCTCCACTTTTATGTTTCCGTGATGCTCTTCTATTATCTTACTGACGTAGCTCAGTCCCAGACCGAATCCTTTTATGTCATGAGTATTGCCTGCCGGTACCCGGTAGAATTTTTCAAAGATATGTTTAAGGTGCTCCCTGGGTATGCCCACTCCGTTGTCTGATACGGTGATGGTGATACCTTTGTGATATCCCGTTGTGGTGATAGTTATTTCCGGTATGCGGGTAGTGTATTTGAGTGCATTATCAAGCAGGTTGATGAGTACATTGAAGAAGTTGGACTCGTCAATTGTCAACATTGGGTCGGAGGCATCAAGGAAAGTTGATATTGTACCCTTCCGGCCACTTACCTGGAGTTTGAAAGCGTCCACAGCTCTTATTATGACCACATGAACGTCAGTCCTCTTCTTGTCAAGCTCCAGCCTGGCCTTTTCAAAGATGGAGGTCTGTAGCACTCTCTCAACAAGCACCCTCAGCCTGTTGCTCTCCTCACTGATGACGGTGGTGAGTCCCGGCGTATTCCTTGCCCCTTCCGGTATTGTATTGTCAGCAAGCATCTGTGCCGCCAGGGAAATGGTGGCGATTGGGGTCTTCAACTCATGAGTCATGTTGTTGATGAAATCGCTCCTTATTTCTGATAACCTCTTTTGCCGGAAGATAACTATGAAGGTTCCGGTGGCGAGTATGATGAGAAGCAGTATTATCAGCATTGATGCGATAGCCATGAATGCTATCTGGCTGAATTTGTACTCATCTTCATCAGGGAAATATATTGTGAGGATATTATTCCCAGGTACCGGATCATTGGGGAATAGTTGTCTGAGGTATTTATTAGCGCCGGTACTCTCGCTGTAGGATGGTGACCTGTAGATTATGCCCCCGTAGTCGCCACGTACAGCACACTCGTAACCAAGACGTATACCGACGGCATCCAGCGATCTTCGTACGGTTGTGTTCAGCTCGTCAGATGTGAAACGATCTCTCAGTGGAGGCGTCTCGTGCAGTATGCGGCTGACAATATTCTCTATTGCAACTATTTTGTTTGTCATTCGCGCCGTGGCTCCGGCGGATAGTATCTGCTCCGGTGGCTCTGTACTCTCAAAGAATGTTTCTGACAGGAGACTATCGGAGCTCAGCAGGTATGTCCGTCCGGCCCTGTTGATAATAACTGATCTGATAGCCGGGTTAAAACCATACTTTTCAAGCAGTTTTGCCTCAGCTCCTTGCTGTGCGGTGAGACCACTATTGTCTTCAATGCCAGTGGGCACTGGTTCAGGATTGATCTCACTCATTATGCGGTTGTATGTTTCAACCCTCTCCAGCTCTGACACCACCTCCTTCAGCGCTTCGTTAACACCTAACCTGAACTGTTGATCTTCAGCACGCACCACACTATTGATCCATCTGACCTGTATTATAACCAGGGCGGAGATGGCCAGCAAAAAAAAGACGGCCAGAAGGACTATGTGCGCACGCTTCATGTTATAACAAAAGTAAGTTGTTAAAATCGTAATACATAGAATTAACGTATTTTAACAGCATATACTATTATTTTTATGTTAGTATAAGTTTAAAAAATGTTAATTATCAATATATTAACATTTCATTAAGAGAGGTTAGGAGAAAGAAGTGTGATATTTGCATCAGTTATGGCACGGAAATTGCAATAACATAATTGGAGTTTTTTTCATAGGTTAGGTTAGTTTTAGGGTTAAAACTGGAGAGGAGGCAGGAGACTGTCTCCTCTTTTTTTTGGTACCATGGAGGAGGAGTGAGACTCTCTCCTCTTACTTTCTGGTACCATGGAGGAGGGGTGAGACTCTCTCCTCTTTATTTCCGGTACCATGGAGGAGGAGTGAGACTGTCTCCTCTTTATTTACAATATTGTCAGCAGCGATATGTTCCTGTCGCTGATCTCACTGCTGTTAAATATGAATACTGCAGTTACCTCGGGGATCTCCCTAACGGCTTTTGTCAGTTCCTCTGCTTTATTCCTGTCATGCTGACAGCTGAAGACCAGCAGAAAATCAATATTTTTCAGTTTGTTGATTAACGTGGCTCCTTCGCTTCGGTTTGATACCAATGAAAGGGTAGGGGTACCAGAGGCAAAGCATGTAAAAAGGTGCTTTCCGGTGGCAGTATTTATAATTATATCGTCAGAGCATTTGCGGAAGTCAGTGCCGAGATGCCTGTTCATCATCACGGAGAGCCGGTAATCGGGTTCAGATGAAACAACGCCAAGGAAGAAGAAGGCAGGTGTCTCCTCGCTGGCGATAGTGTGCCTCGTTACTTTTCCTCTCTTGCTCATTTTTATTATCCCTGCTCTTTTGATTTTTGCCCCTTGCGTATCTTATCCCATGCATTCATTGCCGCCATCTGTTCAGCCTCTTTCTTTGTGGCTCCTTCGCCCTCGGCAACAGGCTCGCTGTCGATTTCCATGGTTACGTTGAATAACTGGTGTAAGGTGTCGCTGCCTGTCTTCTCCTGTGATGTGAAGTTAAGCTTTTGCCTGCTCTTCTGACAGTATTCTATTACGAGGCTTTTATAATCAGTTTCGGCTAACAATACCGCATTAAGATTAAGATGCTTTTTTAATCCCTTGTCAATGAAAAACCGTCGGGTGCGGTCAAAGCCCTTATCAATAAACAGAGCCCCAACAAGAGCCTCAACAGTATTACCGTAAAGGTTGCGAGGTGAGTCTGAGGGCGCCAGGTTTGAAACAATAAGCTTGTTGAGCCCCATAGAAAGCCCCAGCTGGTTCAGTGTCTCTCTCTTGACTATCCTGGCCCTCGCCTTTGTCAGGGATCCTTCCGGAGCTTCCGGGTAGAGTTGGAAAAGATAATCGGAAAGGATACTGCCAATTATGGCATCACCCAGAAATTCAAGCCTCTCGTTATTGATTCTTGTTCCGTCAGGGAGGGTATGTGATGCAGAGCGGTGGATGAAGGCCATCTCGTAAAGCCTCAGATTACACGGGCGGAAGCCGAGCAAATGCTTAAGCCCGGTGCGTAATTCGCGCCTGTCAAGTATGATCGTGTTATTTTTCTTCCTGTTGAGCAGGAGCACTATTCTTCAAATTTCCTGATCAGTATTGAGGCATTATGCCCTCCGAAGCCGAAGTTGTTGCTCAGTGCAGCATTGACGATTCTGTGCTGTGCTTTGTTCAAGGTCAGGTTCAGGTTCTGGTCAATGGCAGGATCAGGGTTCCTGAAGTTGATGGTTGGCGGAACTATGTCATGCACCACTGCCATGATTGTTGCTATGGCTTCTACTGCGCCGGCAGCTCCGAGTATATGCCCGGTCATGGACTTTGTGGCACTGATATTAAGTTTGTATGCATGCTCTCCAAAGAGAGAGACTATGGCTTTTGCTTCTGCTATATCGCCGATAGGGGTAGCAGTGCCGTGGACATTAATGTAATCAATATCAGAAGGCTTCAGCCGGGCCTCTTCAATTGCCTGCTTCATCACGCTGATAGCTCCAACGCCTTCAGGATGAGGTGCCGTAATATGATATGCGTCAGCAGAGAGGCCTGTGCCTTTCAGCTCGGCATAGATTTTGGCTCCTCTGGCCTTGGCGTGCTCCAGCTCCTCCAGGATGAGCGCACCGGCACCCTCACCAATGACAAACCCATCACGGGTGACGTCAAAAGGACGCGAGGCGGTGACATACTCTTCATTGTTGGTTGACATAGCCTGCATTGAGTTGAAACCACCTATACCGGCAGGACTGATAGAGGCCTCAGAACCACCTGCAATGAAGAGGTCAGCCTTGCCAAGAATGATATAGTAATAGGCATCAATCAGAGCATTGGCCGAAGAGGAGCAGGCTGATACTGTGGCGAAATTGGGACCACGGAAGCCGTATCTTATTGATAGCATGCCCGCAGCAATGTCACTGATCATTTTGGGAATGAAGAAGGGGCTGAAACGAGGTGTTCCATCACCTAGTACAAACCCTTTAACTTCTTCAAGAAAGGTCTCTATTCCACCTATTCCTGAGCCCCATATGACACCAGAGCGGTCTTTGTCTGTAGTTTCCGGATCAAGACCGGCATCCTTAAATGCCTCGTCAGCCGCAATAAGACCGTACTGTGCGTAACGGTCCATCTTACGCGCTTCCTTCCTGTCAAAGAAATTGGCAGGATCATAATTCTTGAGCTCACAGGCAAACCTGGTTTTAAACTTGGTGCTGTCGAAGTGGGTTATGAGATTTGCTCCGCTAACACCATTTACAAGCCCATTCCAGTAATCCTGCAAATTGTTGCCGATAGGGGTCAGTGCCCCCATTCCGGTAACTACTACACGCCTCATGTCAGCTTCTCAGAGAGAACTACTTGGCGTTTTCCTCTATATACTTGATGGCTTCGCCTACTGTGCTTATGCTTTCTGCCTGATCATCAGGAATCCCAATGTTGAATTCCTTTTCGAATTCCATGATCAGCTCAACAGTGTCAAGAGAATCAGCACCGAGGTCATTAGTGAAGTGTGCTTCGGGAGTAACCTCTGCCTCATCAACGCCAAGCTTTTCAACGATGATCTTTTTAACTCTTGTAGAAATGTCAGACATACTAATCAGTTTTATGTTAATACTAGTTTTAAAACCCTGCAAAGAAATATATTTGTACTATATATTTCAAACAATTTGCCGAAAATTTATACTGGTGTAGGCATAAATCATTGTTAATCAGTAATATAAAGTTAGTTTTAAGGCTATCGGCCCCAGTAGTGAAAATTAGGTTATATATCAGGAGATGAAGCAAATAGCGATACTTGCCTCGGGTACCGGGACGAACGCAGAAAACATAATAAGATACTTTTCGAACGATAAAAAAGCGAAAGTGACCCTGGTTTTGTCAAACAAGCCTCAAGCTATTGTCTTGGAAAGGGCTACGACACTTGGGATAGATTCGTTTTTTTTCGACCGTACTCAGTTTTACGAAACGGGAGAGGTACTGATGATGCTTCAGAGACGGGATATTGACCTGGTGGTTCTGGCAGGGTTCCTATGGCTGGTGCCTGATCAGATAACAGAGGCTTTCAGTGGTCGTATGGTAAACATTCATCCCGCTCTTCTGCCCGCCTTCGGGGGGAGGGGGATGTACGGCGACAGGGTTCACAGACAGGTGCTGGAGAGCGGATGCACTGAGAGCGGTATAACCATTCATTACGTGAGCAAGGTGTATGATTCCGGGAAAGTTATTTTTCAAGCCCGCTGTCCGGTCTTCCCGGACGACGATCTGCGCAGCCTCGCCGATCGCGTGCACTCGCTTGAGTATGAGCACTACCCGGCAGTAATAAGTCGCCTGATCGACAATATGTGAATGATCAATAATTTATAGTTTCCAGAAGCCCGATATAACCGTCAGCCACTTTCATGTATTCTTCCATCGCCTCCGTGGCCACCGGATTTACAGGCGGAGAGTCTACCCTGAGCGGATCAACGGCGGAACCGTTACGGTAGAATCTGAAATCGAGATGAGGTCCTGTTGAGAGGCCTGAGCTCCCGACATACCCTATAATCTGTCCCTGCTTTACATAGACTCCGGGCCTTATGCCTTCACCAAATCGCGATAGGTGGAGATAGGCAGTTGAATAGACGCTGTTGTGTGTTATGCGGACCATCCTTCCTTCACCGCCCTGATAGGTTGTGCTGGTAACTCTGCCGTCACCGATAGAAACTACCGGGGTGCCAATAGGGGCTGCATAGTCAACGCCATGGTGTGGACGCACAATCTTGAGGATAGGATGCATCCTGCCTCCTGAGAAGCGTGAGCTGATGCGTGAGTAACGCAGCGGAGCCTTGAGAAACGCTTTTCGCAGACTGGCTCCCGTGCTATCAAAAAACGCCATGGTGCTGTCCTGGATAAAGGGAATGGCATAGATAGCCTTGCCGGCATGCTCGAAGAGAGCAGCATGTACCCTCCTGATACCTATAGACTCTTCGCCGATGAACTCTTCATCATAGATCACCTTGTACCTGTCTCCCTTCTGGAGCCCGAAGAAGTCGATGGTCCAGGCAAATATCTCCGACAGCTCGGATGAGAGGTTTGGGTTGAGATTATTTTGCACAGCTGACTCCCATAGTGAGGTGGTGATGGTGCCGGATGAGTAACGGAGCAAATTCTTGATCTCCGCATCATATCTGTAGATGGCGAGTGTGTCTCTGAGCGAAAAGACATATGATACCCTTGGGTCATGCTGATAGAGTAAATAATCAGGCTTGCTCAGTGTGTCTTTGGTAAGAAATACCGAATATGGACTTCCCGAACGTACACGGCGTGGGTCGAATGTTTCTTTGTTATCCCTGAGAAGCTTCTCAATATCATTCCATGGCACTCCATTCGAAGAGAGGATAGTTGAAATAAACTGGTTTCTCTTAATCTTGCCTGTAATTATATTATAGGAATTAACAGGTATACCGAAGAGGAGATCAGTACCATCACTGTATGAGGCGCCTGATAATGATGTGTCTGATAATGCTCTGGCAGTGGCAATGCTGTCTGAGCTACCAGATGCTGATGTGTCTGATACTTCCCCGGTGGTGGCAGTACTGTCTGCCGGCAGGCTGGCCGGGGCAATCTGTTTTGTGCCGGTACTGTTACAAGAATATGCTAAAAGTATGGTTGCTGCTGCAAAGGCGAGCATGGTAACCGAAAATCTCATATGACAATGTTTACAATACGGTTAGGGACTATTATCACTTTTGGCGTGGCTGTGCCGATCCATCTCTGGGCCCTTTCGTCGGCCAGGATTATCCTCTTAACCTCCTCCTGTGGCAGGTTAACCGGCAGCTCTATTTTGAATCTCATCTTTCCATTTACTGAAACAGGGCACTCAAAGAGATCCTCTTTAAGATACTCTTCAATAGTCAACGGCCACGGTTCGTAGGTTATTGTTCCTGAGTGGCCGGTCAGCTGCCAGAGCTCCTCACTGAGATGGGGAGCAAAGGGCGACAGCAGTTTAACAAAGAGCGATGCAGATTCACGGGAGATCTTCTCCTTCTTCATTGCTGTGTTAAGGAATATCATCATTGCTGATATTGCTGTGTTGAAGCGCAGGGCCTCAATATCTTCAGTCACTTTCTTTATGGTCTTGTGTAGCGACCTGAGAACCTCGGGGTCTTCTTTACCTTCAGTGATGTTTTCACTGTTGGCTATCAGTCGGTAAGCTCTCGAGAGGAAGTTTGCCGGGCCTTTGATCCCTTTCTCATCCCATGGTTTTGTTGCTTCCAGGGGGCCCAGAAACATCTCGAACAGCCTCAGTGTGTCAGCACCGTATTTTCTCACCACGTCGTCAGGGTTGATGACGTTCTTGAGGCTCTTTGACATCTTTGCCACTATCTGGTGGAGCTCCTCGCCTGTCTCTTTGTGATAGAAGCGACCCTCTCTCTCAGTTATCAGGTCTGATGACACTTTAGAGCCTGTAGCTGTCTCATAGGCAAATGCCAGTATCATTCCCTGGTTGAAGAGCTTCATGAACGGCTCGTCGGTTGAGGTTATGCCGAGATCGAAGAGCACCTTGTGCCAGAAGCGTGCATAGAGAAGGTGCAGCACAGCATGCTCAGCACCTCCAATATAGAGGTCTACCGGCATCCAGTATCTCTCCTTCTCCCTGTCAAATATCTCCTTATCGTTTTTCGGGTCGATGAACCTCAGGTAGTACCAGCATGAGCCTGCCCACTGTGGCATGGTGTTGGTCTCGCGTCTGCCGCGGCGTCCATTGCTGTCAGTCACATTCACCCAGTCGGTTGCATTGGAAAGCGGCGACTCTCCGCTGGCGCCGGGCTCATATTTTACAAGGTCAGGCAGCATGACCGGCAGATCCTTTTCATCAACGAGGGTTATGCTCCCGTCTTCCCAGTGTATGACAGGGAAAGGCTCGCCCCAATAGCGCTGGCGGCTGAAAAGCCAGTCGCGCAGCTTGTAGTTGACGCGGTAGATGCCTATGTTTCTCTTTTCGATCCACCGGGTTATAGTCGCTATCCCTTCTTCTACATTCAGTCCGTTGAGGGTTATTTCCAGCTCGCTGTTTGAAGAGTTGATATAGATGCCATCACCGTTCCAGCACTCGTTGCCGGAGATGATCCTCTTCTTCTGGTCGGCATCGGTGACATCAGGTGAAAGGATGCAGGTTATCTCCAGCCCGAATTTTTGTGCAAACTCGAAGTCGCGTTCATCGTGTGCCGGCACTGCCATAATAGCTCCGGTGCCATATCCCATCAGAACATAATCGGCAATCCATACAGGTATTTTTTTGTTGTTGACCGGGTTAATGGCCCAGGCGCCGGTGAAGACGCCTGTCTTATCCTTTGCCAGGTCAGTGCGGTCAAGGTCTGACTTAAGCGAGGCAGTGTTGACATACTTCTCTACCTCTTTTGTTTTATCAGTACTGGTGATCTTTCCTATGAGCGGGTGTTCAGGTGAGAGCACCATGTAGGTAGCACCGAAGAGAGTATCAGGGCGGGTGGTGTAGACGGTTATGATCTCTTTGTGGCCATCCACTTTAAAATCGACCTCTGCGCCTGTGGAACGGCCTATCCAGTTACGCTGCATCTCCTTGATGCCCTCAGGCCAGTCGAGCTTGTCAAGGCCGCTGAGCAGTCGCTCGGCATAATATGGGATCTTCAGCATCCACTGTTTGAGGTTCCTGCGCACAACCATGTTGCCACATTTCTCATGCGAACCGTCACCAAGCACCTCCTCGTTGGCGCATACTATGCGGCATGAGGGGCAGTACCAAACCTGAGCATTGTCATAGTAGGCAAGCCTTTTGGAGGCAATGTATTGTTTTCTGGCTTCGTCGCCTGCCTTGACAACATCAAGAGGTATGGGCAGCTCGCTGATGTCACGGCCGCGGTCTGCCACATGGTCATACCAGGTATTGTACAGCTTGATAAAGATCCATTGGGTCCATTTGAAGTATGCCGGGTCAGTGGTATTGATCTCACGGTCCCAGTCATAGCTTAATCCAAGCTCTTTGATCTGGCGGCGGAAGGTGTCACAGTTTTTGTTGGTAGTATCTGCCGGATGGGTGCCGGTCTGGATGGCATACTGTTCCGCAGGCAGCCCGAAGGCATCCCATCCCATAGGGTGCAGAACATTAAAGCCCTTCATGCGCTTGTAGCGGGTAACGATATCTGTGGCAGTATATCCTTCGGGGTGGCCTACATGTAGCCCTGAGCCGGAAGGGTAGGGGAACATATCCAGAGCATAGAATTTATTAGGGTTGGAGAAATCGTCATGGGTTTTAAAGGTTTTATTCTTTTCCCAGTACTGCTGCCATTTTTTTTCTATCTCTGAAAAGTTGTACTCCTTCATGTCCGCTATCAATAATGCACTTATGGGTTGCGAAATTAGGAAAACTTTGGTAAAAACCCGTTGCTGCGGCCGGTGGCTGCTTCATATTTGCCCGATAAGTTTTGAAAAGTGGCTTCCGCGGTATACTTTTGCACCCTTACCGATCCCGTAGTTCAATGGATAGAATGACAGATTCCGGTTCTGTTGGTTGGGCGTTCGAGTCGCCCCGGGATCACTTAAGGATAATCATATAGCGCTGATAGTCAGCGCTATTTTGGTTTATGCGGACTAATTGCGGGGCAACATAGGCTAGGGTTATTCTGAAATCGCGATTTACGCTCCAATTCATTTGCCAGGCTCTCCTGAGGTTTATCATGTGCAAGTTTTGGATTTATGTATATCTTAAGGTCTTACCCTTTATGCACATTTAAACAATAAGAGGGCAAGTATGGTTACTTTCAGTAGAGGCATATACAAGTAGCCAACACGTTGTCATAAAACAAAAAAATCTAGATATGAATATTACATTAAAAGAACTAAAAGGTATTATTTCGGAGAGCTGCGTAACCATTATATTGAATACGCACAGAACAGCTCCTGACAACAAAAAGGATCCCATAGCACTTAAAAATCTGATCAAGGAAGCCAGAGAACGACTCTTTGCAGACGAAAGTAAGCGGGATGCTCAGAAATTGGTACAACGTCTGCTTGATTTAGAGGCGAAGATTGACCACAGCCACAATCTGGAAAGCTTAATCTTATTTGTAAACGAAGATGTTGCCGAATATACACGCTTGCCTATCTCGGTAGAGGACCGTGTGATAATTGACCGTACGTTTGCTACTCGCGACTTAGTGAGAGCGTTACACCAGGAAACAAACTACTACATCTTAGTAATCAGTCAACAAAAAACAAGACTCATTGAGGCTTTTAATGACAAAGTTGTCAGTGAAATTGGCAAACCATTTCCCATAGAAAGCACGCAAACGTATTCTACCAGCAAAGTTGAACTTTCAAATGCACCCAGACAAAACAACCTGGTTGCTGAGTTTTACAATAAAGTTGATAAAGAAGTAAATAACATCAGAAAGGACAATCCGCTTCCTGTTCTTATTTGTTCTGAGCAAGGCGGCTATCATGAATACCTAAGAATTGCCGACCAAAAACAGAGTTTCTTCGACACCTATCTGAATGGGAACAGAGTAGGTGATAAGGCACATCACATCGTTACCGAGGCCTGGAAAATAGTGCAGGACTATACCATCACAAAAAATAATGCCCGAAAAGCAGAATTAGAGAAAGCCGTCAGTACCGGTAGGTTTTTAAGTGATGTTAATGACATCTGGAGAGCCATACTTGAAGGCAGAGTGCAGACATTGTTCATTGAGCAGGGACTATTTCAGCCCGGACTGATGGAAGACAATAAAATCACTTTGGTGTCAGAAGACGAGCGAAGTAAAAAAGATGTTGTGGATGATATCTATGATGAGCTGATAGAATTCAATATGAGCTATGGAGGCGACACGGTTTTCTTACCGCAAGGCGAATTGACTGACTTCAACGGGTTTGGAGCGATAACCAGATATTAGCAAAATAAAAAGAGGCTGTCCTTTACTTTCGGGACAGCCTCTGGTTTAATATTATAGCTCCTGATTAATGGAGTGTGATCTTGTCTACGTTGGTGTTGGCGTACATGATCTTGAGTGCGCTGGCACGCCGCAGTGCCTGTTTCACATCGGTGACCACGCCCATCCTTGTATCTCTGTCAATCTTAAGTACAACAAGCATTTTTGTCTTGTCAGCCTCATTGAGCTGTTCGCGCTCCTGCGCGATGAAATCCTGGATGTCAGTTATCTCCTTGAAGGTATCATTAAGCTGTATCTTCGGTTCCGTGCCGTACATTCCCTGGAAGGCCTCCAGAGGCTCACCGATATAGACGAAGCTTGCGAGAGATTTTTTCTCAAGCACCTTGCCTTCAGTGGCTTCGGGGATACGGACGGTGACCATGACATCTGTCTCGCGCATGGTGGTCACTGCCATGAAAAAGAAGAGTATCATGAAGACGATATCGGGCAGTGAAGATGTATTCAGTGCCTTGGAAGACTTTCCTCCGGTCTTGATGAATTTTGCCATCTTATTTGTCTCCTCCTATCCTTTTTGGTTCAGCCTCCGAGATTGGCACCTTGAAGAATTCATCGATGGCTAACTTTCGGTCTTCATCCAGTCTTTCATATGGTATTCCGAACTCCTGTCTGGAAAGGTTGTCGCGCAGAGCCGACCTTGCTGCCAGCAGTTCATTCTGCACCGCTATGTAGATGCCGTATTTTGTTCCAATGTCATTCTGCAGAGATATGACCGCTTTGGTAACGGCAACGTTACCGAAATAAGGAATATTTACAACCTCCTTCTCCGGTTTGTTGGGCTCGTCATTGATGTTGAGGATGAAGTCGCGGGCAATCTGTCTGAGTTGACTGAAATCCGTCAGCTCTCTTTCTACAAGCAACAGGTTGTCTTTGTTGACCTTTACCTCGAGGATATTCCTGTCATTGATCTTATTCACGTCCTGCGGAATATTTGGGTCTGGTATGGCGGGAAGCTGACGCATCAGTCCTGTATCAGAGTCCATTGTGGTGGCAGCCAGGAAGAAAATAAGAAGGAGAAATGCAATGTCAGCCATTGAGCCTGCATTTATTTCCGGTATTGACCTTCTTGACATTTGTTGAATATTTTTCTCCGCCTGTGGGCGGATTGTTCAGTTACTTTTTAAAATACTTTGAGATCTCAGAATAGAGTATGGCAACGACAGCCAGTCCGGCAAGAAAGTATGCCACATACAGGCCTATGTCAGTCCACAACAGTGTTCTGGGCACGTTTCCTTTTCCTTTATAGTGAGGCAGGTTAAGAACAGTGTCATCTGCAAGGAGAGCAGCGATCACTATCAGCACTGCAACGATCCCGAAAGCCATTAATGCAAGCTTCAGTCCCTTCGGGTTAAGAACGAGGGCTCTTATGGTAAAGAAGAGGGTAAGCAGAACGGTAATGGCTACAAGAATATATGTATAAAGGATGAAAGAGTTGGTAATCAGAGGTTCTTCGTATCTGGTACCGTCAGTACCTTTCACCACGCCTCCGAAATAGAAGAGTATGGCGAAGATGAGCGTTATTGCCATCAGCGCCCACGACAGGTACACGGTGAGCTTTTTTGTTTTTTCTGACATGGCAGGTTATTTTTGATTGTATTTGGCCAGCATATCAATGAGTGATATTGATGAATCTTCCATCTGATTTGATATGCCATCAATTTTCGAAAGCAGGTAGTTGTAGAAGACCTGCAGAATAATAGCAACAATAAGGCCGGTAACTGTTGTGATAAGGGCGACCTTGATACCGCCGGCAACGATGGTGGCTGACACTGTTCCTGCCTGTTCGATAGCATCAAAGGCAGCGATCATACCGATAACCGTTCCGAGGAAGCCGAGCATAGGGGCAACGGCTATGAAGAGCGATATCCAGGAGAGGTTTTTCTCAAGGAGTCCCATCTGCACGCCACCATAGGCTACTACTGATTTTTCTGCCATCTCCACGCCTTCGTGAGCTCTGTCAAGACCCTGGTAGAAGATGCTTGCCACCGGTCCGCGGGTGTTGCGGCATATCTCTTTGGCAGCATCGACACCCCCTTCTTTCAGGGCTTGCTCGACCTTAATCAGCAGCTTTTCAGTGTTTGTTGTTGCCAGGTTGAGGTAGATAATTCTCTCTATGGCTATTGCGAGGCCGAGAATAAGACAGAGCAGGATAATGCCCATGAACCCGGCACCACCCTCGATAAAGAGGCGTTTGATCTCTTTGTGGAGGACCTTGTCAGATTCAACGGGTGTTGTACCCTGGGTCTGTTCAGAAAGTTGCTGGGTTGTTGTTGCAGTCTGATCTGTCTGTGCCTGTAAGGTTTGTGCTGTGCCTATAAGAAGCAGAGCTGCAAATGCCATAAATACAAAAACTCTTTTCATCATGTTAGATTATTATAGGAATATTAGGACAAAAATAAAAAAAAATGGAACGTGCACAACGGTGTGGCGATATAAATATCAATTAAGGTGTTGGGGGGTAGTTTGGGTGATTGAGGGGGGGATTACTCGCTCCTTTTAAGGGATTATGATTTTGAGTTAGGATGGTTATACGCTGCGCTTGGGATCGCCACGGGGGGGGATTACTCGCTTCGCTCGTGATCCCTGTGGGGGAATTCCTACAGAGCTTAAATGACCCTGCGGGTCTCTTTATTTTTTCCTCAGCCACTTTTGAAAGTAAACTTTCATCGTGTCTTCGGTAAAATAAAAATACCCCGCTGTCGCGGGGTCAGTCATAAAATGCGGAGAGGAAGGGATTGTCTCGCTTCGCTCGTGATCCCCAGGGGAAGACCTGCAATACATGACTGACCTTTCAGGTCTCATTTATTTCACCTCCTCCGCTTATGATAGCAAGCTCTCAAAGCGTTGTCAGTAAATCGAGTAGGAAGATAGGGACTTTCTGATAAATCCCTATCTGTCCTCTCACA
>CAYQNT010000051.1:0-18821 GCA_964418865.1 uncultured Rikenella sp. | reverse complement strand
CTTTTTATTCAGCTTCATTTTGACCTGCTTGAGTTTTTTCTTTACCAGATCATAAGTATAAATCTGATAGTCCCCTCCACGGTATATCATTACAGCTAATTGCCCATTATCCGGTGCTATTTCCAGGCCAGACAGAATTATCTTTTCATTAAATAGTGGCCATGATTCCAGGGTTTCACTATTCAAAATTCTCACTTCCGTATAGGAAGGAGTTACATAGGAAGGATCACGATAGCGCTTATGATCGGTTTCCATCCTGTCACGGCGGTTACCAGTGGTTATAACCAGGTACTTTCCGTCTTCAGTCATATTACGGATACTTTCAGTTGAAAGGTTTAAAGCATCAGTAGGAGTAAATGGGGTTTGTTGTGCCAACGCGACTACATGTAGCGTGGCTGAAAGAGACAACATTATTACAATACTCCTCACTGGTTTACAGGCATTAGATTTTTTCATCCTTTTAAATTTATCAGATTACTAATCATTTTTTTGACTTAAGAACGGCTCGGCCGACAGAAGGTCTGCTTCCTCATGATATAGTTGTTTTTAAATAGCTGGCCCCATATTCAAGGGAGAACCCTTACTTCGAGATAAAGTTCGGTCTTCGTCCCCGGCATTTGCCACAGAGTGTCGGAAGGATACCATTCCTAAGCAACTTTCTCGCAACAACCGGTTACTATATTATTTCAATGCCTCATCAAGAGCTTTGAGGATTGGCTGCGACGATATCTTTGCCCCCACGGCCAGGTTCATCCAGTACTGTGGTGTCAGTCGTCCCATGCTGTACATACGGTCTATCTCGTCAGAAAAATCCTTTCCCCTGAGGTGATCCTCGATCTGAAACTGTATGATCTGCCCGTAGGCATAGTTCTGCAGGTAAAGGGGAACATTAATCATATGAGAATAGATGGCAAGCAGCGGGGAGTCATTCACTCCCATAGCAGGAGCATAATACTTATTCCAGACCTCAGTAGCGGTTGTAATAGTCTGTTTTTTAAGCTCTGCAGGAGTTGTTCCCGGATTTTCATATAACCAATTCCAAATCTTCATCTCCACCATGCTTACACCCATTATCTCCATCAGTGACCATGCGGCGTCAAGGGTCTGCAGCTTGTCTTTCTCAGGATTATCTTCATTTATCCCCAGCAGCATCAGGTCACGCTCCTGGAAGAGGAAGGCAGTAGCTTCAGTGAAAGCCGTGTTTGGAACACCTGAGAGCATGTAATAATCAACGTCATAGAGTGAAATAGTCTGTTCAACGTTGTGGCCGAACTCATGAACGGCGATGTTGTATCCTTTGTAGTCCATCCCCTTGCTGGAGACCCGGGTACGCAGGTGTGCTACCGCTCCCCTCATGCCTGCACCCCATGCATGGCCTGACCCTCTTGCAGGGTCCACAACAATTTTGTCAGCCAGGTACCTGGCTCTTTCCGGAGACCATCCCAGCTTCATAAGCATAGCTGGCATACCAGCTCTGAAAGCAGCAGGGTAAGGGTAAAGAGCTGATGTTTTGGCGGTGAGCAGACTCTCCGGTATTGTGCTCCTGGACTTGAACCCGTCATACCAGATGTCATAAGGTCTCAGATCACGGCCAAGCCTCTCTCTGATCAATGTTGCCAGCACCTTCAGCTGAGGTGAACTGAGATACTCATCAAAGAGCTCCTCAGCATCTTCCTGTGATATCTCCATTCCGCCTGCAAAGCTGCGCAGCATTGCGGTGTTCATACCCGGGCTATAAGGGTCAATAGCCTGCCCGGCATTGAATATATTAAGCACATGCGCGTAGCGTGTGTCTGGCTCCTGCGTCAGATCAATGGTTTTACCCTCTTTCATCACCTTATTGGTATAGGGTGACCATTCATACAACGGGCTGTTGACAACCTCGCCGGGTATCTCCTGACTAATGATGCGCTCCATCACCCTGTAGATCATCTCCTGCTTTTCAGTACCGGTCTCTTTGTCAGCATAGTCTGACTTAATCTCATCACGGAGGTTCCAATGTGAGAGTAAGATCATGTCATTGGGGAACAGCTGCCTGCCATCATCAGTGCGCAGCTTACCCATATAAATATTATAGTCGGTGATATACATCTCGGCATTACCCATGGCCACTGAGGCAGCCTGGTTCAGCTCTGCAGGCACCCGTGAGATGAATTGGTCGCCAAGACGGGCCATGGCCCACTCTTCACGGCTCCATGCTGCACTATTCTCCTCCTTCTCCGCAAGTGTATAATAAGGGAAGTTAAGGGCTATTAGAAAAGCAATTTTGTTATCGTAAAAATCAGACTGCAGGTGAGAATCCACAGAGTAGTTGCCAAACATACGATCAATCTCGTCAATCTCGCCGACGGCCTCATCAAGCACTTTCCTGAGATCAAGGGTTATCTCATTCATATTGCCGTTAAGTGACTCAGAGTAGTTGCTGACTTTCAGAAAGACAGCCATTCTTTTGGTCGGGTCAGAGATATAGTTTGCCGCCACAAAGTCACCAAACTCACCGGCATTGCCGTCATCTTCCCGCCAGAGAGAAGCAGCATGTCTAACTCCTTTTTCAAGCAGCGTTCTGTCAGCTGAAGCCTGTTCGGTAATAACACGTTCAACAGCGCTGGCTATTGTGGTTTCGCCAATGAAGCCGGAAGCCATATCTCCTCCTTTTTTCACGGTAGAAGTGCAGGCGGTAAGCACTATTGTCATAAGAATCAGGATTTGTTTCATCATTAATAATTTGTGTTTTACGAAGGTATAGAAAGAGTACGGAAAAAATGATGACCTTCAACAGGTAAATCTGTTGAGTTTATGACTCAATGTGATAATTACTGCATAAGGGGAAGTTAAAAAAAATGGCTGTAAAAAAAGAACCGAACAGTAGATACTGTCGGTTCCTTATTCATGTTATAACAACTCTGAGAGCTGTCTCAGTGAATACTATCTTTCCTGATCTTCGCGAACAGGCTTGCAATAACCTCATCAGAGGGCTCATCTTCCATGTCGGGAATAAGGACGCTAAGTGCAGCATCGATACCGAAAGCATCTGCAATAAGATCTGACGGGGTGTTTGTTATCTCGAAAAAAGAAAGCAAGAGGGTAGAATTCTTGTCCATAGGCTTCTGCGTTCTCATAGATAAAAAACGCCCTCTCACCCAAAAAATTGTATCAACCTATTGAAAGGGTAATATTTTTTTCAGTCATGATCTTGCGCATGTTGATAAGCGCATACCTCATTCTTCCCAGTGCAGTATTTATGCTAACACCTGTCATGTCGGCAATCTCCTTGAAGCTCATCCCTGCGTAGTGGCGCATTATGACCACCTCACGCTGGTCCTCAGGAAGCCCGTTGATCAGGCGGCGGACGTCACGCATGACCTGCCGGCGCACAATCACATCCTCAACATTCTCATCACAGAGTCTGCGTGAATTCAGAAGGTCTGTCTCATAATCATCGTTGAGAACTATTCCCATCTGCTTCTCATGCCTGAAGTGATCTATAATAAGGTTATGAGCTATTCGCATTACCCAGGAAATGAATTTACCGTCGTCCTGATAGCGCCCGGCGCGTATCGACTGGACCACCTTCAGGAATGTATCCTGGAAAATGTCATCTGCCAGATCGCGGCTTCGTATGTAAAGGCTTATATAGGAGTAGACCTTACTTTTGTGGCGCAGGATGAGCATCTCGATGCTTCTCTCGCTCCCGTTCATGAAGCTCGTAATAAGCTCATAATCGGTCATTTTGCTCTTCATAACTAACTCTTGTTTTGGTTTTGAGTAAAGTTATACGATAGGCGGCCCTCCTTTGTTTCGTTTTTTACTTCTGTTGTCTTATACGGTCTATATCCCGCGATTGTTTCATTTATACTGCAGACAAAGAAAACAAAAAATCATAAATGCAAAATCATTAATTTTGGCATTTTACAAACAGAGACTGAATGAAGGGCAACATTGAGATAAAAGGGGCACGTGTTCACAACCTGAAAGAGGTTTCCCTTTCAATACCCAGAAACAATCTCATTGTCATTACCGGTGTCTCGGGATCTGGCAAGTCATCTCTGGCCTTTGATACTATCTATGCTGAAGGACAGCGCCGCTACGTCGAGAGTCTGTCATCATATGCCAGACAGTTTCTGGGTCGGATGAACAAACCCGATGTTGATTACATCAATGGCATTCCACCGGCAATAGCCATTGAGCAGAAAGTGAACACCCGTAATCCAAGGTCAACAGTAGGCACTTCTACTGAGATACACGACTACCTGAGGTTGCTCTGGGCGCGGGTGGGAAGAACGATATCCCCGGTATCAGGGCGTGAGGTGCGTAAGCATACCGTTGATGATGTTGTTTATTACCTGACCGCTCTTACAGCTGGTACACGCGTTGTTCTTACAGCCCCGCTGTCAGTGCCTGAAAATGTAGAACCTGCAGAATTCATCAGGTTTCTTATCCAGCAGGGATATAATCGCATAAGCACGGAGAAAGGTATTCTGCGTATTGACGAGGCAGGCTCGGCAGAGATGATTGCCACACTGCCTTCCGTAGATCTTATCATTGACAGGTTTGCTTCAGGTAACAGTCAGGAAGACCTGACCCGTGCAGCCGACTCAGTGCAGACTGCCTTCATGATTGGGCGTGGACATATAACAATGACGGTAACCGATGAGGAGACTACCCAGACTGTCATATTTTCGGATAAATTCGAGGAGGACGGTATAATCTTTGAGGAGCCTTTAGAGCACCTCTTCAGCTTCAACTCACCCCTGGGTGCCTGTCCGTCATGCGAAGGCTACGGCAAGATCATCGGAATAGATGAGAGCCTGGTAATCCCCGACGAGAACCTTTCAATATATGATGACGCGATAGCCTGCTGGAGAGGCGAAACGATGAAGCTCTGGAAAGAGAGACTTATTTACAGCGCTGACAAGTTCAACTTCCCGATACACAAACAGTGGTTCAAACTGTCTCCTGAGCAAAAAGCCCTGGTATGGAGCGGTAACAAGTACTTCTTTGGACTGAATAAGTTCTTTGAATACCTCGAGGAGAAGAAATACAAGATACAGTTCAGGGTAATGCTCAGCCGCTACAGGGGGAAACGCATCTGCCCTGAATGCGGGGGGCTCCGTCTCCGCAAGGAGGCAGGATGGGTGAAAGTAGGAGGCAGATCAATCACTGAAATAACATCTATGCCTGTCAGCGAGGCACATGATTTCTTTGAGCACCTGGTGCTTAACGGCGAAGATAGGGAGATAGCAGGGCGGCTGCTGAAAGAGATACAGCAGAGGCTGGGTTTCCTCATCAATGTAGGCCTCTCCTACCTGACACTAGACAGGCTCTCCAACACTCTCTCAGGGGGTGAGTCGCAGCGTATAAACCTGGCAACATCGCTTGGCAGCAGCCTGGTGGGATCTCTATATATCCTTGATGAACCAAGCATCGGGCTTCACCCCCGCGACACTAACCTGCTGGTAAATGTGCTTAAGGAGCTACGTGATATGGGTAACACGGTGATCGTCGTTGAACATGAAGAGGAGATCATCAGGGCAGCTGACCAGATAATAGATATGGGCCCTGCCGCGGGTGTTCACGGTGGTGAGATAATCTATCAGGGGGGAGTTGACTTCACGAAGAAAAATAAATCGCTTACAGCTGCCTACATGACCGGGGCAATGCGTATTGAGGAACCTGCACAACGACGGCGATGGCACAGTTATATAAGCGTACAGGGTGCCCGTGTGCATAACCTCAAGGATATAAATGTCAGATTCCCTCTCCATACCATCACTGCTGTCACAGGCGTCAGCGGATCAGGCAAGAGCACGCTGGTGCATGACATTCTCTTCAGCGCCCTCTCTGCAGTACTCGGTAACGGATCCAAACCGGGAGGGTTTACCTCTATCGAAGGCGACGTAACCAGTATCACCGCTGTGGAGCTTATTGACCAGAACCCCATAGGCAAATCAAGCCGGTCAAACCCCGTCACCTACCTTAAGGCATTTGACGACATCCGCAAACTCTTCGCCGAGCAGCAGGCCGCCGTCCAGTCAGGGTTCAAGCCCTCTCACTTCTCATTCAACGTTGAGGGCGGACGATGCGAAGAGTGTCAGGGAGAGGGAGTGATAAGGGTGGAGATGCAGTTCATGGCTGACGTGGAACTGACATGCGAGAACTGCAAGGGCATGCGCTACAAAAGGGATATCCTCGATGTGAAGTTTAATGGCAGGAACATATATGATGTCCTCGGTATGACTATCGATGAGGCAATAGAGTTCTTTGACTCCTGCGAGGAAAAAACCTGCAGGAAGATAGCAGCCAGGCTGAAGCCGCTGGCGGACGTAGGTCTGGGTTATGTGCGCCTGGGACAGTCATCGTCAACCCTATCGGGTGGCGAAAGCCAGAGGGTGAAACTCGCCTTCTACCTGAGTCAGGAGAAGAGCCATGAGAAGATGCTCTTTATCTTCGACGAGCCGACTACCGGACTACATTTTCACGATATCAGCAAACTCATGAAATCACTCAATGCACTGGTAGATCATGGGCACTCCGTAATTCTTATAGAGCACAACGTGGAAGTTATTAAGTGTGCCGACTGGGTGATTGACCTGGGGCCTGAGGGTGGTGACAAAGGTGGCTATGTTGTGTTTGAAGGAACACCTGAACAACTGGCAAATTGCGAGAATTCATACACAGCAAGGTTCTTAAGACCAAAGCTTGCAGAGAATCAGCAGAAAAAGCATCCCCGGAAGAAAGGTTAAAACCCAGGCTCCTACTGAAACCTGAATGAAGACTGAGCCATCAGGCCTGAATCTTCTGGGAGCTGCCAGTTTATCTGCTCTTCAGGCTGGAATCAGGTTTCCTGTTCTCCAGACTCTCATGATAGAATAACGCAAAGGCACTTTTGATCAAATCACGAACCTGCAGGTACTTGCTGTGAATGAATTCAGGTGTGCCTGTAGCATCAGAAGGGTCCTCGAAACCAATATGCATCCGGTGCCTTACATTTCCGGTGAACACAGGACATGTTTCATTGGCATGATCACATACTGTTATGAGATAATCCCACTCCTCATTCAGATAGTTATCAACCAGCGTCGGCACATGGCGGCTGATATCTATACCCAGCTCTGCCATCACTTCGACAGCTTTACGATTGATCTCCGGAGCCGGTTCGGTGCCTGCCGACCGTACGTAAAGCCTCTCATCAAATGACTGCAGGAAGCCATGAGCCATCTGACTGCGGCAGCTGTTTCCCGTGCAGAGAATCAGTATCTTCATAGAGATCCGTATATTAAGCCTGATATTGTAGCCATCACAACCACAAGGCTGACATACACAACTGTTTTCTGAGTGCCTATTATACCCCTTATCACCAGCATATTAGGAAGAGAGAGTGAGGGGCCTGCAAGTAACAGGGCCAGTGCCGGGCCTTTACCCATGCCTGAAGCCATTAGCCCCTGAAGGATAGGCACCTCCGTCAATGTGGCAAAGTACATGAATGCTCCTGTTATTGAGGCGAAAAAGTTGGAAAACAGAGAATTGCCACCTACCAGTGAGGCTATCCATTCATTAGGGATGACACCAGCTATGGTTGTTCCGTCATGGGTTGACCCTAGCAGGAACCCTGCAATTACCACCCCTCCGGCAAGAAGAGGCATTATCTGTTTCGCAAACCCCCATGTGGAAAGTGTCCACTCCTTGTTCTCCTCGTCATTTTTGTCAAGAAGAGTTATTACACTCAAGGCTGCTATGCCAGTCAGCATAGGTATAAGAGGCCGGAATTTAGCACTGTCAATAAGCAGGTTGGATAGCAGAGCCGATATCCCGGTAACAATGACAGCCGCAACTACCCATTGCCATTTGATCTTAAGAATCCTGACAAGAGACCATGCAAGAATAAGACTGAGGAAGCCGGTGATGTACCATTTGTATGACTAGATTATGAACCATGCACCGGAAGTGTCGTCCTGCGACGGTGCTCCCCAATTGGCAAACACAAGTATAAGAACAAGCGTAAAGAAGTGTAGCATAGTTTGCCAGACAGGGCGTTTTTCCGGGGGAGCCTTTATGTTCATCTGCTCCTCCTTCTTCACCCTCTCTTCCTTACGGTAAATAAAAGCCATCGTAAGACCTATCACAACGCTGAAGAGAACCGCCCCTATGACCCTGGCAATACCCATCTCAAAGCCAAGGATCCTTGCAGTCAGTATTATAGCAAGGATGTTGATGGCCGGACCTGAATAAAGAAAAGCAATTGCCGGTCCAAGACCAGCACCGCGCTTATGGATGCTGGAAAAGAGAGGCAGTATAGTGCAGGAACAGACAGCCAATATTGATCCTGACACTGCAGCAACTGAATATGCCAGCCACTTCTTTGCGTTTGTTCCAAAATATTTGATGACCGAGCCCTGGCTGACAAATACCGCTATTACACCGGCAATGAAGAAGGCTGGAAGAAGGCATAGTATGACATGCTCCCTGGCATACCACTTCGCAAGATCAAAGGCAGCATCAACTGCTGTTGCAAACCTGGTGCTTTCTATTGGCATGAAGAATGCAAATACAAAGACAGCACTAATCCAGATAAGTATTTGTATTTCCTTTTTTACGTTCATTTTAAAATAAGTTTTATAATTTATTGAAGCTCCTCGAAGCAAGCTACGAGGAATCTTCGATCCTTTTACTTTAATTCCTTTTGTGCTCGCTAACCCCGTACCTTGCTATGGGGCTAGCGTTCGCAGGATTCAAATCCAAGACTGTGGTTCTGAATTGTCATAAAAAGACCGTTATGATATACCAGATACCCACAACTATAAAGAGCACTGCAACTCCCCTTCTGAACCAAAGCTCAAAAACCTTTAAACGGTTGTACATTTTTCCGACATTACCAATTGCATAAGCTATCAGCCATGCAAAGACTATTACTGGTATTCCGGTGGCAATAGCAAAGATGACAGGCAGATAAAGGCCTTCAGCACTGGCAACTGTCATCGGTATCAGCATTACAAAATAGAGGACGCCGCTATAAGGACAGAAAGCCAGAGCAAACAACATTCCAAGCAGCACGGCATTCAGATAGCTCATTCTTCCCCTCTCCCCTATCTTTTCAGCAAACGAGCCTATACCAGGCAGATTCACTCTTATGATATCAAGCATGAACAGACCTATTAATATGAGTAAAGGTCCAAGAAATTTCTCCCCCCAGCGCTGGAACCAGCCGGAGATATCCATCTGGCTTGTCCCAAAGTAAATTATAAGGGCAATGCCCGTATAGCTTATCGCACGGCCAAGGGTGTAGAGAAGCCCGTTGATGAATACCCTGCGACGGTTCTGAAGGTCGCGGCTTATAAACCCTATGGCCGAAATATTTGTGGCCAGAGGACAGGGACTGATGGCAGTCATCAGGCCGAGAATGGCCGCTGTCAGAAACGAATATTGGGAGTTCTCGAGTATTTTCTGAAGTAGCTCCATCAATCGCGCTTGCCAGCCTTTAGCAACGGATCAACTGCGTTCTTAATCGCATCCCTGAGCTTTTCAGGTTTAGTTTTGGCATACATGAACCCTTCACTTGTCAGATCTATACGGGTGTCACCGCTGACAATCAGCAGGCACTGTCCGGTAGCCTTAACCCTATCAGCATCTGCCTCATTTGACTTATTCTCCAGATTCATCGACCTGAAAACCAACTGTCCGCTGCTGATCTCATCAGCGTACAGTTCCTGAACTGCATCTCTTGACACATTCTCCACGGCCTGGCAGGTGACACAACGCCTTGTCAGATGAAAATATAATACTTCAATCTTATCACCGGTTGAGGCAATACTAGTCTCTTCCTGTACACTATCAGAATTCCTGAATACAACCAAAGCAATAACCGCAGCAAAAACAACGGCACCGATAATAATAAATGGCAGGTACTTTTTCATTTCTGAATATTTATCTGGTTAATAACTTCTCTATCTCGTCCGCTGATGGTACCCGTCCCTTGACCACTACCTTCTCATCAATAACAAGAGCAGGAGTTGATATCACTCCATAGTTCATAATCTCCATGATATCCTCAACCTTAACTACAGTGGCATCTATCCCTTTACGCTCAACAACCTCGCGGGTTAGTTTCTCCAGGGCTTTACACTTCGGACAGCCCGTTCCCAATACTTTTATTTCCATTTCTATTTGTTGTTTGCATTTCGCCTAAATACGAAATAGTTGTTTAAATTTTTTTTATCTGTCAAAAAAATTGGTCAGAAGCCTGCGTGCTTCATCCCAGTTCTCACGGTTGATACAATACTTAATATATGGTGGATTTATCTCGCCCTGAATGAGACCAGCGTTCTTAAGCTCCTTCAGATGAGCTGAAAGGGTAGAACGGGCAATTGGGAGATCCTCGGCCATGTCGCCACTGTAACAGCATTTGTCAAGATTATTCGCCAAAAAATCCATGACGTAGACCCGTACCGGATGTGACAGTGCCTTGGCATACCGTGCCAGCCTCTCCTGTTCTGCTGTATAATATTTTTTGTTTGCTCTGTTTGCTTCCATTTCATTTCGTGAAATGACGAAACAAAAATAATTGTTTTTTCAATTCACAATAGAAAAAGGAGACTTTTTTTACCGTTGGCACTCAAAATATCATGTCACAGCCAGGGAGCAGGGGGCAGGGAGTAGTAGTCGGCAGCCTGCAGTCAGCAGTCAGCAGTCAGGAGCAGGCAAGGAGCAAAGCGACGCAGTCCCGCTTAGCGGGAGGACAGGGGGTAGTCAGTGGTCAGCTGCCATCAGTCTTCAGTCCACAGTCAGCAATCAGCAATCAGCAGTAGTGACTGTAGACTGTAGACTGTAGACTGTAGACTGCAGGCTGAAGACTGTAGACTGTAGGCTGAAGACTGTAGGCTGAAGACTGTAGACTGTAGACTGTAGACTGTAGGCTGTAGGCTGTAGACTGTAGACTGTAGGCTGAAGACTGTAGGCTGAAGACTGTAGACTGTAGACTGTAGACTGTAGGCTGTAGACTGCAGACTGTAGGCTGAAGACTGTAGACTGTAGACTGTAGACTGTAGGCTGAAGACTGCAGACTGTAGGCTGTAGACTGTAGGCTGTAGACTGTAGACTGTAGACTGTAGACTGAAGACTGTAGACTGAGACCATGGGAGGGCCGAACGTTATGAAATGACCCGGTGGGTCATTTTAGAGGAGCCAGTTTGCATATCACCCTCTCTTTTATTAAATTTCACAATTGATTGACAAGCCCAAAACTGCCATGAAAAAACCGTGTCATTTCCGCTTCCCGAAAACGCTACTTCTGCCTATTTCTGCCATGCTGATTCTCTCCGGATGCTCCCGGTCCGCCGACATTAAGGATGTCATTCGGAATGACAAAAACAGTTTCTACTATATCGATCTTAAGAATTATCCCTCTGACGACAAATCCCTGCCGATTGGCGTCTTTGACTCCGGAACTGGCGGGCTCTCAGTGCTGGCAGACATCGTTAAGCATGAAGGTCTGACAAAGGAGTCTTACATTTTCCTCGGAGACCTTGCCAATATGCCTTATGGCAGCTATTCACTTGAGAACAACACAGAACTCCTGATAGAACATGTAATGAAGGATGTTCAGTTCCTGCTTGGCAACAAGTATTATCAGAGGGGTGATTCACAACAATATCGGACTGACAAGAGTAAGGTAAAGGCTATAGTCATTGCATGTAACACTGCAACAGCATATGCTCTTGATACTGTGAGAAACTTCCTGGCGGATGCAGGAGCTGACATAGGCGTTATTGGCGTAATTGACGCCGGAGCCCAGGGTGCCTTTGGTAATTTCTCCCCGGGTGAGAACGGAAGTATAGCTGTAATGGCAACTGACGGCACTGTGAAATCCGGAGCTTACCCTTCCATAATTAAATCAATAAACCTGTCAGACGGCCAGGAAGAGTTTATCCCGGTTTTTCAGCAGGCAGGCATCGGCATTGCAGAGGCCGTAGATGAAAGCATTGATGCAATAGACAGGAAAGCCACCGGCCCCAGAGCCGGATACAAAGGACCTACTGAGACTGGAGCCGGTGAGATACATATTGATCTCTCACTGTGGGAGCGGTATAACTTTGACCTCGCAAACGCAGCCCTGCTCTTTGAAGGTGACGCAACAAACCCGCATAACATTCAGATTAACTCCGTTGAAAACTACATCAGATTCCACATGGTCTCCCTGATGGAAAAGATCAGGAAGAGCGAGGGAGCACCACCGCTTAACTCACTTGTACTGGCATGCACACATTACCCTTTCTACTTGGAGACGTTCCGCTCAGAACTGATGCGGCTGAGAGACTACCGTGAAAATGGAGAATATATTTATCGGGACATTATTTCGGAAGATTTTATCATTGTCAATCCCTCCTCAGTTGTTGCAGAACAGTTATATGCACATCTATCAAAAAAAGGCCTCCTAAGCACAACAACCGCTTCAGCCAGTGAATTCTACGTCAGCGTCCCGAACCTACTCAACAGAAAGGTCAGTCTCCGTGATGACGGCTCTTTCACCTATGAATATAAGTACGGACGCAAAGCCGGTGAGATACAGGAATACATCAAAGTGGTTCCGTTCAGCCGCAGTACTATTCCGGATGACATACTCAGCCGCCTGTCACATCATATCCCTGAGGTTTATGATATGATGATCGGTTTCAATTTCGGACACCGAAAGACTCAATATCTGGACAAAGATGAACGTATCATAAGGGAATAAAATTTACATTTACACCTGACATTTATATTTAAACCTTATCCAGATTTAAAACTGAATAATAAAGATACATGCTATGAAAAAGCTATTATTAACACTTGCTTTTATCCCGCTCCTCATATCTCTCGCAGCACAGGATTTCTTCAGGGAAGATTTCAGCAAGGAACGAGACTACGTAATAATTGTCAATCCCACTGAGTGGAATATCGGTGTGGTGAAATTTCTGCTGGACAAAGGAATGCTTGATCTGGACCTTCGAAAGATCGAAATTGTGGGAGTGTATCACTCAAGCCAGGAGTATAATTTCAACAAGTCAGCTGACTATATTTCCAGGAACGGCCTGACATCATTTCATCTTCACGAGGTGAAGGGCGTACTTAATGAAGATATGATTTACCAACAGAACCCTTGTAGCGACGACTTCCGCAAGATATTTGAGAACTCTGTAGGCATCTTTTTCTTCGGCGGGGCTGATATCCCTCCCGCTGTCTACGGTGAGGAGAACTGGTATTCTGAAACCTCCGATCCGGGAAGACATTATTTTGAGGTTAGCTTCATGTTCCATCTTATTGGAGGAGCCCGCAATGCCACGTATAAGCCTCTGCTGAATGAAAAGCCGGAATATATGGTCACCGGCTTCTGCCTGGGTATGCAGTCAATTAATGTGGCAGCAGGTGGCACACTCTATCAGGATATCCCTGTTCAGATTTATGACAGCAATACTCCCCAGTCTACCCTACTAATAGGCCGTAACAACCTGCACCGCAACTACTGGCAGAATATTATAAAGGATCCTGACATTTTGGAGCCAAACATTCACCCTGTGAAGTTCACCGACCACGGCTTTTTTGGTAAAACCATTAAGGTGTCGCCCAATCTCAGGCCTCTTGTCTACAGCCACCATCACCAGGCGTTGAAGGATGTAGCCCCGTGCTTTCAGGTCACAGCCCTCTCAGAAGACGGCAAGGTAATAGAAGGGATAGCACACGTTAAATATCCGAATGTGTTTTCAGTGCAGTTTCACCCTGAAGTGTCTGCACTATATGAAGACCGTGCAAAGGTCAAATTCGCCCCGGAGGATCAGCTGACCACAATACATTCTATGATGGACAAGCAGAGCCTCAAATTCCATAAAAAATATTGGGCCTACATCTCGACGGTGATCCGCAAGAATGCTGAGTAGACTCAGTCGGCAGTAGTTAGAGTGCCTTCACCTCATTAACGAGTGCCTGCAAGGTGCCTTTGGCATCGCCAAAGAGCATTCTGGTCTTGTCATTGAAGAACAGCATATTCTCTATTGCCGCATAACCCTTGCCCATACCGCGTTTCATCACAATGATGTTTTTTGCTTCGCGGGCCCTGACTATAGGCATACCGTAAATGGGGCTTGAGGGATCATCCTCAGCGGCCGGATTGACAACATCATTCGCACCTATAATCACAACAACATCAGTATTGGGGAGGTCGGGATTGATCGCATCGCTTTCCACAAGCTGTTCATACGGTACATCCGCTTCAGCAAGCAGCACATTCATATGGCCCGGCATACGGCCGGCGACAGGATGGATGGCATACTTCACCTCTGCTCCTTTCTCTTCGAGAAGCTTATCTAGTTCATGACATATATGCTGTGCGTGTGCCACTGCCAGACCGTAACCCGGCACAATGACAACCTTTTTTGAATAGCTCAGTAGAACTGCAGCATCAGCTAGAGTTATCTCCTTGATAGTTCCCCCACCGGCTAATGACATAGCCTGACCTCCCCCTCCGAAGACGCCTATGATGACATTCAAAAGAGACCTGTTCATTGCCCTGCACATCAGTATGGTCAGGATAGTGCCTGCTGATCCGACCAGGATACCTCCGATGATCATCACCTGGTTACCGTAAATGAATCCGGCCATGGCTGACGTTACACCGGTGAAGCTGTTAAGGAGGGAGATTACCACCGGCATGTCAGCGCCGCCGATAGGCATGACAAAAAGAACCCCGTAAGCCATTGCAATTACAAAGAGAACGAGCATCACAGGAATAAGCTCTGCAGAGGCCTGCACGTCACGCGTCATAATGTACACGATGAATCCTGTGATTACGGCCAGAAGGAAAAGATTGACATACTTCATGGCTTTCACCCTCAGGTCCTTTATCCATCCGTCCAGCTTGCCATAAGCTATCATACTTCCTGTCCATGCTATTGCCCCTATAACCAGACCGAGCAGTATTGAGAGTACATGACCGTTTGCCATACCGTTTCTCGCTATAAGCTCCTGGCTCACATGCGGAAACTCCATTATTGATATGATTGCGGCCGCAGCTCCTCCCATACCGTTAAAGAAGGATACCAGCTGAGGCATTGCTGTCATTTTGACTTTTTTTGCAATAATCCAGCCAACGACCGTGCCAATGGCTATTGCACCAAATATCCACCCGATATTCGCAACCGGTTGCCCGTCCACTTTATGGAACAGCAAAGTGGCGATGATAGCCAGTACCATGCCGGCACCGGCAAGAATATTTCCCCTTCTTGCCGAAAGAGGGTGACTGAGCATCTTCAAGCCCACTATAAAAAGCAGTGCGGCGATGATGTAGGTTATCTCCAGTATGGTAAGGCCTATGGGAAACTGCGAGACGTCATTCATAAGTGCGGGTTTTGAATCTTTCGAAGAACTAAGGTTTTATTTTTTCTTTTTAAACATCTCGAGCATCCTGTCAGTGACCACGAATCCTCCAACAACGTTGAGTGTACCGAGTACCACGGCAAGGAATCCGAGGATTATTGCACCAGTTGTTTCGGCATGCCCCAATGCAATTATTGCTCCTATAATAACAACCCCGGAGATAGCATTCGCACCGGACATGAGAGGAGTATGAAGGATAGCCGGCACATTGCTGATCACCTCAATACCCAGAAATACAGCGAGGATGAGCATAAAAATAGTACCCCTGTTGGTCATGAAAAAATCAATAAATCCTTCCATTGTTAACTTTGTTTTATATCAAGCATCTGTTTAACTCTCGGGCTTACATATTCACCTGCGTGAACGGCAGCAGTTCCTGAAATTACATCATCAGTCATATCAGCTGTGACACCACCCTTGCCATCCACCATTGTCTTCAGAAGGTTCAGTATATTGGTTCCGAACATTTTACTGGCATCTGTGGGCATTGCGGAGGGATAATACGATCTGCCCAGTATACTCACACCATTAACTATGAGATCAGTTCCGTCTTGTGTCAGTTCGCAATTGCCGCCAGATGATGCCGCCAGATCAATAATCACTGATCCAGGCTTCATTTTACCTACTGTTTCCTTTAAGATCAGTACCGGGGCCTTTTTGCCGGGGATCTGAGCTGTTGCTATTATGACGTCAGCAGCGGCAGCACGTTGCTGAATGAGCTCCTGTTGTCTTCTTTTAAATTCCTCTGTCTGTTCTACAGCATAGCCTCCGGCAGCGGCATCTTCCACTGCACCTTCAACCTCAATGAACTTACCACCAAGGCTCCTGACCTCTTCTTTCACTGCCGCCCGAACATCAAACACCTCTACAATTGCCCCCAGTTTGCGGGCAATGGCAATCGCCTGCAGCCCAGCCACCCCAGCACCTAGAATGAGCACCCGTGCGGGTTTGATAGTCCCGGCAGATGACATGAACATGGGGAAAAATGCAGGCAGGGTATTTGCTGCCTCAATCACGGCCTTATAACCGGCTACAGTGGCCATTGAAGAAAGAATATCCATCGACTGTGCACGTGAGATTCTCGGAACAAGATCAAGTGCCATAACCGTAAGCCCCCTCTGCCGTATCTTCTCAAGCCACTCTCTGTTATCAACTGGGTTGAGTACTGTGAAGAGTATCTGGTTGTCCCTGAACGAACCTACATCATCATGCAGCGGGGGATTCACTGTTAGCAGCAGATCAGCTTTTGAGATGACTTCATTCCGTGAGGCAACTGACGCCCCGGCAGCAATGTAACCATTATCAAGAGCATAAGCTTTCTTGCCGGCGTCCTCCTCTACGAGAACCTCCAGTCCAAGCTTGATTATGGCTGCTGTTTCAGCAGGAAGAACAGCCACTCTGTTCTCGCTTCCTGTTTCCCTGAGAATGCCTGCTATCATAAAAAAAATATTACTGATATGTTAATTCATTATTTCTTAAGCAGTGAGGCAGCTCCGGTGTCGAGCATCCATACAACATGTCCTGAAACGGGCTTTATCCCATAAGCAGGATATCGTTCAGCACCGCTCTTCCCTTCAATAATCTCCGACACAATGGTTGCTTTCCCTTTTCCGGTCACAAGGTAATATATTTTCGAGGAATTGTTAATGATTCTGCTTGTTGCAGTAATCCTTGTCTGTCTCTTATCAGGCCTGACAGCCACGTCAAATAGTCTGGATGTAGTTAATAGATCTGGTCTGTCAGGGAAGATTGACGCAGTGTGTCCATCAGGGCCCAGACCCAGGAGTGTCAGGTCAAATTGCGGCGTTCCGTTGAAAAATGGCAGTATACTGCTCACAAGCTCTGAGTATTGTTTTGCCTCCGTTGCAGGATCAGCCTCACCACGTATCCGGAAAATATTGACATCAGGTATGGGTACATTCTGCAGCAGGCTCTCGTAAGCCATCCTGTAGTTGCTCTCTTCGTCCTCTGGCGACACACATCGTTCATCACCCCAAAAGATCAGTAGCTTTTCCCAGTCAATCTTTTCGGCATAATTATCAGAGAGATACCGAAAGATTATTTCCGGCGTTGAACCACCGGAGAGTGCAATGGAATAGAAATGGTCAGACTCAACACGATCCAGATCCCTGATAAGCATCGTTGCAAAATCTTGAGCCAGGATTTCAGGCGAGGGGAACACTCTGACTGATTGTGACATGGTCAATAAATTTCAGGGTGTAAAACTAATTATAATTCGCAATAAACCCCATCATCAGCCAAATTTTTACATGGGTATCTCCATGTCAGGTCTGGCTCCTGAATGAGATCATCTGCCCGATCAGGCCCCCAGGTGCCTGCAGGATAGCCATAGAGTGGGATTCCGGGATCACTCTTCCATGTCTCCAACACAGGATCCAGAAACTTCCAGGCAGCCAGCACAGCATCAGAACGGGTATAGAGAGTTGAGTCACCATTCATGCAGTCGTAGATCAACCTCTCATATGCTTCAGGTATGCGTTCAGAAGCAAGATCAGTGTAATGGAAATCCATGCTCACATTCTTTACATTGAAGCCGGCGCCAGGTATTTTCATACCGAATTTAAGAAGTATACCCTCATCGGGCTGTATTCTTATTATCAGCTGGTTGCACCCTTCGCAGCTGCTCTTAGATGAGAAAAGATAATGCGGGGTCGACTTGAAGTGTATCACCGCCTCCGTCACGCGCGTGGGCAGCCTTTTACCCGTTCTTATATAAAAAGGCACACCGCCCCATCGCCAGTTATCAATATAAAACTTAAGTGCCGCAAATGTTTCAGTAGTTGATTCCGGAGCAACATTTTTTTCTTCACGGTAACCCGGCAGCCACTCTCCACTGACATGAGCCCCGGTGTACTGTCCACGTATTGTAAACCTGCTTACATCCTCAGGCTTTATAGGCCTCAATGATTCAAATACTTTAACCATCTCATTCCTGATAGATGTAGAGTCCATTGATGAAGGAGGTTCCATGGCCATTATGCCAACAAGGTGCAGAAGGTGATTCTGTACCATATCGCGGAGAGCACCCGCACCTTCATAGTAAGAGCCCCTCTTCTCTACTCCAAGGCTCTCAGAGGCTGTTATCTCAACGTGGTTAACATAATTCCTGTTCCACAATGGCTCGAAGATACCGTTTGAGAATCTTGTTACCAGAATATTCTGTACCGTTTCCTTTCCCAGGTAATGGTCAATACGATACAACTGGTTCTCGTTCCAGAATTCAAGAAGCTCTCTGTTCAGGCTTGATGCACTGGCATAATCATAACCAAATGGCTTCTCTATGATTAACCTCTTCCATCCGTCACCTTCATTGTTCAGCCCCTGGTACGCAAGATATCCGGGTATGACACCATACAGCTCCGGCGGAACCGAGAGATAGAAAAGAATGTTACCGCCTG
>CAYQNT010000050.1:5682-18847 GCA_964418865.1 uncultured Rikenella sp. | reverse complement strand
ATTACATCTTGATTTCAAATACTGTATTTCTGACCCCCAGAAGATAGCCCGTACGCTTTCAGCTTTCTCAAATACCTTGGGAGGGAAGCTGCTGATCGGTGTCAGGGATAACGGCTCACTGGCAGGTGTCAGATCAGAGGAGGAATATTATATGATTGATGCAGCAGCGACGCTATATTGTGACCCTGAAGTCACAATCATAACAAAACATCATACTATAAACGGGAAAAGCATACTGGAGGTTGATGTACCCAGAAGCGATAAGATACCTGTAAAGGCTAAGGATGAAGAGGGCAGATGGAAGGCATTTTTCAGGCAGAAAGATCAAAACTTCCTGGCTGACAAGGTGATACTACAGGTATGGCACAGAAGTGGTAGTTCACGCGGACTATTACTGAAGTTTCAAGAGAAGGAGAATCTGCTTTTAAATCACCTTCGTGGAGGTGATAAGATAACTCTTTCAGGGTTCCGCAATCTTGCCGGAATAAATGCAAAAACAGCAGTGAAGATACTGAGTGATTTTATTTTGTGCGGAATAATTGCCTATGAGGGAAGTGAAAAGGGAATCTTCTACCGGATTAGCGATGAATTCACTACAGTGCAATGATATTATTCTATCCTGAACCCGACAATCAGAATGTCATCTGTCTGAGGAGATGAGCCCATCCAGCTCTCCAGACGCTCTTCCAATATCTCCTTTTGCTTTTTCATCGGATATTTCTGTATATCAAGAACCAGCTTCCTGAAGTTTTTCTTCATAAACTTTTTACCGGTAACCCCATTAAACTGATCAGAGTATCCGTCAGTAAAAATGTAATAGGATGTCTCCTTCTCAAGCTCCCATTCATACCTGGCAAACTCTCTGATCCTCTGCATGTTCATTCCCATAGGCATTCTGTCTCCTGAGACAGTCTCAAGCCGGTATCTGCCATCTGTAAGCGTAGTCTCATCATCAACAGATTCACCGCTCTTCCATCTTGCCGCTTCGGCATTGCTCATCTCAGTGACTCTGAAACATTGTGTGGCGGCTCCGGCAAACTCAACCAGACCATCAGTGCGGTCTACAGACAGTAGTGCAAGATCAGTCACCCCCTGCTCTGTCACTGCTCCGGAAGGTGTTGTCTGAAGAGATGCAAGTCTCTCATGTAAGCCGTTAAGTATTCCAGCCGGTTTAACTGCCACCCCGCTGCTGGCTGCTCTGTCAAGTAATGACATGATCTTGAGTGACTGGAGTGCTGACAACACTCCATGACCCGTGCAGTCGCCAACAGCAATCAGGCATCTCTCAGTCTTTCCTGCCATCCAGCAGAAGTCGCCGCTGATAATTTGCCGTGGCTTATTCATTATGAAGCTGTTTGGAAACAGATCAGCCAGCCTCTTTTCAGAGAGCTGAACGGTCTTCTGAATTGCAACCGAGTACTGCTCCAGTGATGACAGCTCCTCTTTGCTCTTTTCGGCCGTCTCACTGCGCTTTCTGAGGAGGCTGTCAAGACGTAGATTCAGATTCTTCTGCGTCTTCACAAGGTGCCTGATAATCATAAAGATTATCAACAAAGCAGCCGCTACATACAGTAAGACAGCCAGCAGGGAGCCATACCACGGCCTGGCAACTGAAAAAGAAAATATCACTTCCTCGGTTTCAAGTCCGGTGATAGTCTTTGCCTTAAGCCTGAAAATATAGTCGCCGGAAGGGAGGCTCGTGTAATCCCTGATTGTACGTTTCTGCCAGTCAGACCATTCACCATCAAAATTATCAAGTCTGTAGCGGTACTCTGTATTCTCTTCTCCCACATATGAGGTAGTTGTCCATCTGAAAGTGATTTCATTATTATTATGCTTCAGGGTTATAACGTCACCAGCTGGCTGACCAGTTGACGGTATTCTGATACCCTGAGGCGTGAGAGTATAAAAAGAGTCCGCCATAAGTAACTTCTTTCCGGCATTTATCCGTGTGAAGAAAGCACTAAAGGTGCCATAGCTGAAGCCTATCTTTGCATTATTGATGACAAATATACTGCGCCCTTTGGCTACCCATACGGTACCCTCAATGAAAGCCAAACAGGTTGTGTGAACATCAGGCAGAAAGTCAAACTGCTTTCTGAATATAACGTGCCCCTGCCGTGTTGTTCTAACTAATGCATTAAAGTTCCGGGAATCTGATCCTGAGAGGAAGATATCTCCTTCTGGTGTTTTTATCAGGTTATTAACTGCAACGTTGTCAAACGAATTTCCGATAAGGTCATGATCCCTGACGAAAGTATCATCATCCGGATCATAGTGGTACACACCCTTGTCCGTACAGATATAAAGTCGTTTATCAACAATTATCATGCTGTTGAAGGTTTCACAATCGGCTCCCTGCTCACGGCCATACCTGGTAAAAGTCGTGTCGGATGCCTCACAGTGCATTCTGACAATGGAGGAAGGCGATGCTGTCAGTATCCACCAGTCATCTCTCTCCGACTGCATTATGGATATTACTCTTCCATGAAGATCGCCACTCCGGCTTGTGTTCAGAACACTCCACCCGCCATCAGAGTACATAAGGGTTCTTATGGTGCCGATTGCTGACCCTGCAACCACCATGGAGGCATTGTTTTCCACCGCACTTAGTGCCGTCATGTTCACCTGAGGAAGGAAGCCCAGGGCATCGCCCTGTTCATCAATATGCCAGAGTCCGCCGCCGGTTGCTGCAAGCAGTGACTGCCCATTAGCCATATCCATAACAAGTAGGGCGTTAACCTCGCTGCCAGGGTCATTAAGCTTACGAAACCGCCTGACTCCTGACTTGTCTGAGTATCCCTTGTAAAGGCCGTCATTAGTGCCAACAAACAGAGAATCTTTAAACTCCGCGAAACTGCTGGCGACGGATAAAATGCCGGCGGCACTTCCAAATTCACAGGCCGGTAGCGACACGTATGCTTTGTTAATAAATCCCTTTGTGCAAAACCATAGTTGTGAGTTTGACGTATAATCACAGTACATAGCCGTCACTGATGATTCTCTTATTGAGGTTGTCTCACCGGATATATACTGCAGCAACTTTCCTTCATGGCTGAAGATATAGATCCCTCCCCCATTTGAGAGCCCTGCTGCTATCAAATTACCGGGAAGTATGACAACGGTGGTCAGGTTGGCTCTCATAAGCCTGCCACTATCTTCCTTCCCCAGAAACCGGCTGTTAACTGTTCCTGTCCTGAGGTTAAACAGCATAAGACCCCGTTCCGCCGTGCCTATAAGAATATTGTCCCTGTCATACTGCAGAAGGCTGACAAAGCGCGTCTTCCTGACCTCTTTCCCACCGTTCAGGGAAAAAATCTTTCCGTCTGCATACTCAAAAAGCCCCTCCCTGTTGTCTGCGATGATTGTGCGACCATTAAAAATGAGTAACCTGCCGGCGCTGCTGAGTCCATAATCGCGCTTCATGTCTATCGTCGTGAGGGAATCACCAAGTATGTCAAGGATATACAATCTCCTTCCATCGCTGAAATAAACTCTGGTGCTATCAGCCACTATGGAGGTGATCGTCATGATCCCTTCCGCCACTGCAGTGTCAGCTATCCTTTCCCCAAGTGAGCAATAAGTGAGCCGGCCCGACTGGTCAGGCTGCAGGAATCCAAAGTCATTCTCACCACCGACGAACACAACACCCCTTCTGTCGGTAACCAGTGATGTTACTCTCTGCGGGCTGTTCATGCTTATCAGACCCCAGCCTGATCCGTCATATGTGACTATCCCGTCCGATTCATTCCCGAAATACATCACACCCCTTTTGTCCATGGTTATGGAGAGGTTAACAAGATCACCCTGGGTCTCAGCAGTATCAAACCAACTTATCAACGGCGTACCTGACCTGTTGATCTGTGATCTCGCTGTTAATGAATATAGCAAAAGGAATCCAATAAGCAGAAGCCCCTTTTTCATTCCCTGAACAATTTCCCTGAATTAGAAGTTAAATATACAAATTCAAATTGAATAACGATCGGGAGCTCCTTCGGCATTCAATTTAAGACTTATTTTAATTATCTTGGCTTCGTATATTCAGGTTATGAGGGTAAACAACAGAGCGATTGTTCTGCTGACTGCAATAGTGATGCTGGTTAACCGGCCCGGTGTAGAAGCACAGACTCCTTACG
Organism: uncultured Rikenella sp.; assembly: GCA_964418865.1. Classification (GTDB taxonomy): domain Bacteria; phylum Bacteroidota; class Bacteroidia; order Bacteroidales; family VadinHA17; genus SR-FBR-E99. Next base: position 14,711 of record CAYQNT010000050.1, on the reverse strand, counting down.
GACGATCTGTCAATGAACACGGAGGCGGAGTTGCATCACCAAGCCCCTCCAGTATATCCTACCGCACAACAGAGCCTTCTCTCCGGAGAATTGATGATCCTTCAGGTCTCTACTTCCGCATACTCCTTCCCGGACATCATCACACCTCTGAGACTGGAAAGCCGGAGCTGCCAGTGTACAGCCGGCTCATAGAAGTACCTGAAGGCATGGATCCAAAGGTCACTCTTTCAGGAATAATCTCACGCAGAATCAGTTTAGGCAATTACGCTAAAGGTCATGCAGAGCTCTTCCCGTCACAGCCTGAAAAAACTAAAAACGAGACTCAGGATGAGAAAGTAAGAATAAAGAATGCCAGGGCTTACGATACTCGTGGAATAATAGAGCATGACACTGTGGTTATAACACATGAAGGCATCTACAGGGGCCGTAGGTTGGCCAACATTGCCATATACCCTGCCTTCTATGATCCGGCCGGCGGGTATGTAGATCTCATTACATCAATGGAGGTTGATATTAAGTTTGTGCCTGCGGCTTCAAAAGGTGACGAGCAGGACCCTGTTTCGGGAGATAAGGGAAGTACTATTTCAAACTCATTTATTCCCGGATACACTGACAGGCCAGTTAACATGATAATAGTTACCGATTCCCTATTTCTGAAACATCTTAAACCTCTCATCAAGTGGAAGATGCTCAAGGGGATAAAAAGTATTGTAGTATTTAAGCAGAGCGGGCCGCCAGACACTGTTTACTATTATCTGAAAAAACAGATCTCGGAGATATACAAAAATTCCATCACTGCCGGAATACCTGTTCAATATCTGCTTATCGCCGGTGATCCTTCCATTATCCCGACATCACGGGTAACGGCCAACGTATCAGACCTCTATTACGGTGAGTTTGACGGAGAGGGTGATTATATACCGGAGCTGTTTATCGGCAGGTTGCCGGCAGCCGACACCACCCAGCTTAAGGGCATGGTAAAGAAGATCATAGATTACGAAACACTAAACTATGGTCCATCAAACAACTTCTGGGCTTCAGCTGTAGCAACTGCCGGCAATGCACCTGGTTTTGAACACTACATGAATGGCCAGATGCAGTACCTGTACAATAATTATCTTGGTGCTGACACTTCCCTTAAAACATACAAGTGGCTTTATCCGGAAGCGCCGCAGAAGGATGATTCACTTAAAACTGTATTTAATAAAGGGCTCAGCATACTCAACTATACCGGTCATGGGGAAGCATCAGGCTTCAGTGATCCTCTGTTCAAAGCCACAATGGTAAAGGATCTCACAAACAAAGATAAGTATCCGCTGATAATAGCAAACGCATGCCGTACTGCGCAGATAAATATTACTCCTAATTTCGGCACATCAATGGTATCGACACCCGACAAGGGTGCCCTGGGCTTTATTGGTTGTACCAATGATTCATATTGGAGCGATGATTTCTTCTGGTCTGTGGGGCCGGGCATACCCGGGCTCGATCTCACCTACGAAATGACCGGACGCGGGGCTTTTGACAGACTCTTTCATTCGCATGGTGAACCTCCCGGGGAATGGTATACCACAATGGGGCAGGTCAATTTTTCCGGTAATATGTCTGTCTCAGCAAGCACCAGCCCCAGAAAGAAGTATTACTGGGAAACCTATATTCTCCTGGGAGATCCTTCGCTGACTCCGCTAATTGGCAGGCCTGACACCTTTGCCATTTCAGTACCGGACACCCTCCCCGGGGAGATAAGATCACTCAGCTTCTTTGCAGAGCCGTTTGCATATGCAGCAATATCCAATTTTGACACCCTATGGGATGCTAAGTTTGTAAGCCCTTCCGGTAATATTTCCCTTGCCATTCCGAGTGGAGTAAAGGACTCATGCCTTCTGGTAGTAACCGGACAAAACATGGTGCCATTCATGAAGATAATCCGTTTTGCTCCGGTAAAGGGTGCATTTATCTCCATTGAAAGTATAGTGTTTGATGATTCCGGGGGCAATGGCAACGGTATTCCTGACTACGGAGAGTCTGTAAATCTTAAGGTGGTTATTCGTAACCTGGGAAAGGGGCCCTCGTCATACCTGACGGCATCACTTGTAAGAACTTCAGGGATGATAACTGTTACATCGTCTTCTGCACATATAGGAGTTCTGCTGGCAGGAGCCTCCCGCACTATCACCGGTAATTTTGTCTTCACCATTGCTGACAATGTGGAAGACGGCGAGCTTGCTTCTCTGCTACTGAACCTGAGTGATAACGGTGGTGAATACAAATTCGGTATCGATATGACCCTCAGTGCCCCGAAGCTTAAGATTATCTCTGTTGTGCACGATGATACACATACCGGCAATTCCAACTTCCTGCCTGATCCGGGAGAGAGAATAAACATTAATGCCCTGGTAAAGAATGAAGGATCATCATCGACAAACGGATATGTTACAATAACTACATCAGACCCATTCCTTAGTGTTGGCGTGACACAGTTGCCAACAGGTACAGTAATGCCCGGCGAAGAAAAGATTATTGCTTTTACCGCAGACATATCAATCATGGCAGGGTCAGGCAGAGTAATTCCTTTCGATGTGAAGTTCGTCTGCGGCAAATATGAAGCTCAGGGCAAATGGTCTCTCAGCACGGGAAAGACACGTGAGACATGGGAGTTCAACAGGTTCGATATTTTCCCATGGATACGTACAGGAGACTACCCATGGACGATTACCTCCCTGTCATCGTATGAGAATACCTACTCGGCCAGATCCGGCATTACACCCGACAAGTCAGAGTCAGTGCTTTCAATTTATGTAAATAATCCTGTTGCTGATACTATATCATTCTATACCAAGGTCTCATCGGAACCAAACTATGACAAACTCATATTCAGGGTTGACAGCGTTGCAGATATGGAGATCTCAGGTGACACGCCATGGGCATTGAGGAAGAGGGTATTGAAACCCGGTGTCCATCTCCTTGAATGGATATATAAAAAGGATGTCTCCCTCTCCGGAGGACTGGATGCTGCCTGGATAGACAAGGTGACATTCCCTCGCATTTCCTTCCTTGAAGCTGATCTGAAAATTGATTCTGTCTTTCCGCCACCTGCCATGGCCATCCTTACTGATATTACAATATCCGGCAGAGTGATAAACCTTGGTAGTACCGCCCTGACAAGCTTCCCGCTGGCATACAGGATAAATGATGGAGCACTTGTCATTGAGACCTTCTATAAAAAGATTGATCCGGGTGATACTGTCAATGTTGTGTTCAATCAGAAATGCAGCCTTCAGCCTGAGAAGAATTATCTGATCTATATTATTAACCGCCTTCCTGAAGATGGTTACTCAGGTAATGACACCGCATATGTATCCTACATTAAGTCCGGAATAAACACGGAAATACCGTCAGAATCAGTAAATATCATGCCCAATCCGTTCACTGACAGTTTTATTCTTGAGCTGGATTTTGAAGGTGAGCAAAGCGCGCATATTGAGCTCGTCGATTCAGGAGGAAGGATAGTAATGATATCATCACCGGCATTGACGACAGGAAGAAACAGGATACCCTTTGACTGTCGCCACCTGGCAAATGGCGTCTATACGCTCAGAATCAATATTGGAGGCAAGAGCGCCTCGATGAAAGTGGTAAAAACATGACAGGAACAAAACCTACACGCGAGGAGGCTATTGAGCTCTTTCGCAAATACAACGCTACAGACAGCCTGTACAGACATGCACTCTCAGTTGAGGCAGTGATGAGATACATGGCGCGAAAACATGGCGAGGATGAGGAGAAATGGGGTGTCATAGGATTAATTCATGACCTCGATTACGAGATGTACCCTGATCAGCATTGTACAATGACCGAAAAGATATTGCGGGAAGCGGGCTGGCCTGAGGAATACATCAGGGCGGTGATAAGCCATGGTTACGGCATCTGCTCTGATACTGAGCCCCAATCGCTGCTTGAGAAGACGCTTTTTGCCATTGACGAGCTGACAGGACTGGTTACCACCAGTGCTCTTGTCAGGCCCTCGCGAAGTGTACTGGATATGGAGGCCAGGTCAGTGCGGAAGAAATGGAACGACAGGAAATTTGCCGCCGGTGTTGACCGGGGTGTTATTGAAAAGGGAGCTGCCATGCTGGGTGTTGACCTCAATGATCTGATATCAGACACCATTATGGGCATGAGAGAAGCGGCCGAAGAGATCGGATTGAAGGGTAACCCTCAGCAATAACAGAGGCAGGTCTGAGACCTGCCTCCATTTGTATATTAAAAATCAATTGTGGATATAACAACGTAGAGGCAGGTCCAATACATGCCTCTGCTAATTAATTACAGTTCGCGAATCTGAATATTCCTGTACCATACATCATCGCCGTGATCCTGCAGACCTATAAATCCTTCTGCAGCCACATTGGCCCAGTCAGGATTGAGTGCAGGGAACTTGCTGCCGGCAACAAGTGCGTTCCATTCGGGTGTCCATAAATGATATTCAAGGACGGTTTCTCCGTTCTGAATATGCCATACCGAGCCTTTGTATACCTTGACCTCAGCTGTGTTCCATTGACCTGCCGGTTTTGCATTCTGCGGTACAGCTGGTATGAGATCATAGAGAGACCCTGCTTTGCGGTTGCCGTCCTTACCGGCTTCAGCATCCGGATGGCGGTCATTATCAAGCACCTGCATTTCAGGGGCTGTCCTGTATATCTCCCAGCCCGGAACCTCCTGGGCAAGATAAAATATGCCGCTGTTACCACCCTCTGATATCTTCCATTCAAGCTTCAGATGAAAGTTCGAGTACTTCTGATCATAGATGATGTCGCCACCGCCACCGCCGGCCTCACCCCTGCCTGAACCCATGCAGTGCAAGGTACCGTCAACAATCTCCCAACCCTTTTCGGGGAAGGTTGCCGCGTTGTAATTACGCCATCCATGGTTGGATGTGCCGTCAAAGAGGTATGTCCAAACCTCTACTTCACCTGATTTCTTCACGGCACTCTTCTTATCCTTTCCTGAGCCACAGGAAACGAATGAAACAGCAAGGAGCAGTACAAACATTGTTTTAATCATTTTTTTCATAAGATATAATTTTTAGTTGTTTTAATTGGGGTTGTGATAAGCTAAGCAGGCATATCAGGTAGTGACCAGCCATTACGATAGTCATGTTTTATCATCTCAGCTGCAAACTGCTTTGCATTGATCGGTTCGGTATATTTCCTGTCGAATGTCGGGTGACCGTCTGTGATGCTGAAATGATCTTCAATGCAGAGCTTAATGTTATCAGCGTCATTGATATTGGTAAACTCCATCTTTTCACCATTCCATTCAAGAGTTTTGTTAAGCCCCTGCAATCTTACTGCAAGAACGCCCATTACTACCATTTCATTGAATGGCCCTGCTTCAGAAAAGTCTGACTTGGTTATGACTCTTGACTCCGGTGTCTCCTTGGATGCACGCACCCAGTCCATTTCATGGCTTACAGTCACCCGGCGCTCTGTCTTCGGTACGGTTGGCACATTGCCTGACAGCAGCCAGGGGTTACGGCCATAACAACCACAGATGAGAGTGTCCTTGCTCCCGTGGAAGATACATCCGCCGTCAGAATCATACGCCTTCCCGGCAGGCCATCCCTTTGGTTTCATCGGTATTATGCCGCCGTCAGTCCAGGTCACCTCAACCTCAGGATATTTGACTTTGGAGCCTTTCGGTGTTGGTCTCTCGGGGAAGACAAGCTTTACAGACTGGGCAGTTGGGGCACAGTCTGTGAGGAGAAGTGTAGAGTTACCCTCAGCCATTGTAGGATAGTTAAGCTTCAGTCCCTTGAATACCGGGTGAAGAATGTGGCAGGCCATATCGCCAAGTGCTCCTGTACCAAAATCCCACCAGCCTCTCCAGTTCCATGGAGTATAGATGCTGTGGAATGGGCGCATGGGTGCCGGACCGATAAAGAGATCCCAGTTCAGGGTGTCAGGAACCCATTCACCCTTAGCAGGCCGGTTCAGTCCCTGAGGCCAAATAGGTCTGTCGGTCCAGGTCTCAACCTTTCTCACCTCTCCAATAGCACCGCTCTGTATCCACTCAATAATCTGATTCACGCCTTCACCTGATGATCCCTGATTGCCCATCGATGTGGCAACTTTGTGTTTTGCCGCAAGCCGGGTAAGTAGTCTTGACTCGTACACGCTGTGCGTCAGAGGCTTCTGAAGGTACACATGCTTGCCCATGGTCATGGCCTGAGCCGCAGTGAGAGCATGCGTATGGTCTGCTGTGGCAATGATAACGGCATCAATTGACTTGCCCATATCATCGTACATCTTCCTGAAATCCCAGTACTTCTTGGCGGCAGGATATGCATCAAAAATCTTCTTAGAATATGCCCAGTCAACATCGCACAGGGCTACTATGTTCTCTGATGATGCCACGTTCCTGATATTTGTGGCTCCTACACCTCCGATACCAATTCCGGCAATATTAAGTTTATCGCTCGGCGCACGGTGACCGAGACCACTTACGACACTACTCGGGAGAATTGTAAGACCGGCAACTGCTGCACCGGTAGTGCCCACAAATGACCGTCTCGTGATTTTCTTTATTTCCTCTTTCATTTTACTGGTGGTTAAAATTCATATAGACTTTAAAAATATACAATTCATCGGGAAAATAAAACTGATACGGAATAATAAATACTCTGTGCGCTCTTGTAAATTAAGTAAATTGCATGAAAAGAGTTGTAATGGCTGATAAAAGATATAGTATTGATATAAATGAGATTACAAAGACAGGAAGAATCTTCAGGATAATTATTGGGGCTGCATGTCTGGTCGTCGCTATCTGGTACGTTTACAGCATCAGGGAGACCACCGCTTCCATAGAAACAGCGTGGATAGCCATAGCCTTTCTAGTGCTGTTCTCGCTGTGGCTTCTAGCCTCAGGCCTGGGTTATACTCAAAATTATATTACTGTTGGCGACGGTAAGATCACACTGAAACAGAAATTCTATCAGCCGCCGGTGATATTTACCCCTTCATCTCTCTCATCGGTTGAGTTCAGAACAATGATCATAGATTTCTTTACCGACTACAAGAAGATCACTCTCAGGCTTGGGAGCTCTTATCCTGAACATGCGGCTGCCATTATGGAAGCTGTTGAAGGTTTCTGTCTACATCACTCCATTAAGATCAGGGAAGACCATGAACAGGGCATAGGTTCAGAGTCTTGAGACCCTAAAGGAGAGCGTCAGGAAAGTAATGAGGGTCCGGTGACTGGACCTGTGCAGCAGGCAGGGTAACTGGCTGAGACTATTTAATAAGATTTTTCAGATAATAATTACGACTGATTCTAATACTCTCCATAGGAGTATGTGTGCGGCAATTGTCCTGCTCAAGAAACCAGTATTTCATGCCGGCACTCTTCGCTTCTGCAAGAATAGGCTTAAAATCAATGATCCCTTCACCCAGGGTGGCGTCCTGCTTTTCAGGCGTCAGATCCTTCATGTGCCACACCTCAAAACGTCCGGGATACTTCCTGAAATAGAATATAGGATCTTTCCCTGCAGCAGTGATCCATGCCAGGTCAACTTCAAAGATAACATTCTTGGGGTCGGTGTTCTCAAGCAGTATATCATACGGCACCCTGCCGTTAATTTCCTTAAACTCTATCTGATGATTATGAAAGCCGAGCTTTATTCCTTCCTTCTTGCACTTCCCTCCTGCCTTGTTCAGAAAGTCAGCTGCTCGCTGATACCCGTCAATTGTACTACTCCATTCATTCGGAAGAGATGGGAGCATAATATACTGCATACCGGCCCCGGCAGCATCCTCTACCATCTTTTCATAGTTATCGGGTCTGAGTGGACTGTGAGAACTTATCGGCATCATACCTGTCTTCCTCACCAGCTTTCCGAACTCTTTGGGGGCATAGCCATAAAATTTCCCATCACTGTGCCCTGCCGCCTCCACCCAGTCGTACCCTATTGATGCGGCCTCAGCCAGTGCTGCCGCGGGATCCTTACTCATAGCATCACGAATGGTATAAAGAGCCAGGCCTGTTTTTTTGGAAAGACCTGATGCTGCGAGTAAATTGCTGCTAAAAAGCGGTATGGCACCCATGATAAGTGCTGATTTTCGTACGAAGTCTCGTCTTGTGGTCATAACTAGGGTTTAATCGAACGGTGTGTGATTAATCCGGATAACTGCCCATGCAGTCTCGGGTTAGCAAAAATAACATTAAATTTACAAGTTCAAAAGGCCGCAAGATATGATACTAAGTGAAAAGAAAGAAGATGATGACAGGGTCAGATGCCTTGTCTGCCCCCATTTATGTCTCATCAGCCCTGGTGGCAGAGGTATATGCGGCGTGAGAGAGAACCGTGATGGTGAGATATCGTTGGTCACATATGGCATAATCTCCGGTTATGCTCTGGACCCGATTGAGAAAAAACCACTATATCACTTTTTCCCCGGAACTTCAATATTATCAGTCGGATCGTATGGCTGTAACATGAAGTGCGATTTCTGCCAAAATTATAACATTTCGCAACATATAGAGACGGAAGGCCTTAAAGTGCTTTCACCGGATAAGCTTGTCAGTCAGGCCGTTAAAGCCCACAGCAACACAGGCATAGCATACACATACAATGAGCCGGTGATCTGGCACGAGTATGTAACGGACTGCGCCAGGCTTGCCGCTGCCGAGGGCCTCCACAATGTGATGGTCACCAACGGTTACGTTAATCCCCTGCCGCTGGCTGAGCTTATCAATGTTATTGACGCTTTTAACGTTGATCTAAAAGGATTCAGTAATGAATTTTACAGACAGTACGCAGGCGCAACTCTTAAACCGGTACTGGAGGCCATCAAAACTATCGCATCCTCAGGAAGGCATCTTGAGATCACCGCCCTCATTCTTCCCGGCCTGAATGACTCTCATGATGAAATGAGGCGGGAGGCGGAGTGGATAGCGGAAAATGCAGGCAGCAAGGTCCCGCTGCACCTCAGCCGGTATTTCCCGGTTTACAAAAGAAGCAACCCTCCTAC
>CAYQNT010000050.1:0-5672 GCA_964418865.1 uncultured Rikenella sp. | reverse complement strand
TCCAGAGACCATACTCAGACTCAAGGAGATAGCAGAGGAGTACCTCTCTTTTGTCTATACAGGCAATATGTCGGGAAGTGAAGCCGGCAGTGATACTATCTGCCCTTCATGCCATTCCGTGGTTATAAAACGGTCAGGGTATAATACAAAGCTACTGGGCCTCACAGATGAAGGGCGTTGCAGCAAATGCAACGAGGAGATTACGAAGTGGGTCTGAGGAAATTGTCGCCTCGCAGTACGAGGCTCCGTCTGAGGTCTGTCGCTACGCTCCGTCTGAAGTCTGAAGGTCTGAAGTCTGAAGGTCTGAAGGTCTAAAGGTCGTGCAGTCCTGCAGTCTAAGAGTCTAGATATCTGTTGCTTGGACAATTTGTCCGACTGAAGACTTTCCGAAGACTACTGACTGACTGAAGACTGCTCCATGCCCCTTACTGCTGACTGAAGGCTGTGGACTGCAGACTGCTCCCTGCTCCACGCCCCTTGCTCCATGCCCTATGCCTTGGTGAGCACGCTCAGCCTCTCAAAATAGCCGTCAACCTTTTCCAGAAGATCTTTACGCAATGCACTGTAATATGACTTTATCAGCGCCGGATTATCCTTGCCGTCGGGGTTGTTAACCCTGTCAATAAACTCATTGCGCATGCCAACTGCCTCTTCTATAAGATCCTGTGCTTCGACCTTTTTCTGGCCGTCATTCAGGCTTGAGAACATGAAACAATCAGAGATTAGTTCGAAAAAGAGGTAATCGATATCCTTTTTAAGGTCTCTTAGGTTTGCCATTTATATTGATTTTATGCAAAGATACAGATTAATCTTCTTTTTTGTTCAACTTATAATTCCTGATACTTTCAGCAGCAATCTCCTCATAAATACGACGGATGGTCATGATCACCGGGTCGTGAGCCTCAAACGCCCTCTCCTCAATGCTCCTTACAGGAAGGACCATCGGAGAAGTACCTGTGATAAAGGCTGACCTGTAGCGGCTTAAATCAGCCGCACTGACAGCTTCATAAATAATTGGGATTCCCTGGCTTCTGATTATCTCCGTCACATATTTGCGGGTGATGCCTGAAAGAACAATACTGTCAGGTGCCGTGTGTATTGACCCGGTGTCGGAGATAAAGAAGACATTTGACCTGCTTCCTTCAGTGATGTGGCCTTCCCTGTTTACCAGAAGGGCTTCATATGCTCCCCTGCTTGCCAGCTCTTCATTTACTGAAAAGCGAAGTTTGTTGTTCAGCCACTTCACGCCCGGATCAACCCGTTCAGCATGATGTAAAATTAGTCTGACACCATCGCGGATCATCTCACCATCCGGATATGAAGAAGGGATATAACATAAGCGCAATGAGTATGATTGTCCGATGAATGTTACTGTTACTTTAACGTTTATCTCAGAGAAGAATTCCTTGCGGACAAGAACATCAAATCCCTCACTCACCTTCATTGAGATATCATCGGCAAGCTTAAATCTGGTTGATATCCCATTATTCAAACGCTGCATATGATCATCGAAAAAAAGCGGAACTCCATCCCTGGTCCTGATCACTTCATAAAATGCGATTTCTCCTGAAACGGTCAGGTCATCATTACCGGTCGGCAAAATATTGCCATCAAGATAAAAGTAGCTGCCAAAGCTTTCCATTGCAAGTCATTTTCCATCAAATTTATGAATAATTCGCGATAGCTTTAAAAGTAATTATCTTAGTGCTCTCCTGCAGGAATGTACGCTGTTATTGACATAGAGACCACCGGGGGTAGCGCAAGGCTTGAGAGGATAACCGAGATTGCCGTTTACATCCATGACGGTACACGTGTTGTTGATGAATACTCCACTCTCATCAATCCTGAACGTAGTATCCCCTACTTCATAACATCACTTACAGGCATCACTAACGAGATGGTTGAGGATGCTCCAAAATTCTTCGAGGTTGCCCGCAGAATAGTTGAACTCACCGAAGGCCATATCTTTGTTGCTCACAACGCCAGGTTTGACTATTCATTCATCAGGCAGGAATTCAGCATGCTCGGCTACAGTTTCAAAAGGCCCATGCTTGATACTGTTGCCCTAAGCCGGAAGCTGCTTCCAGGCCACCCTTCCTACAGTCTGGGCAACCTGTGCAAAGATCTGAACATAGAGATCACAGGCAGACACAGGGCTTCGGGTGATGCCCTCGCCACCGTCAGACTTCTTGAACTGCTCCTTGAGAGGGATAAAGTTCTGGGACCGGCAAGCCTCATGAAGAACAGGAAAGCTGCAAAGCTCCACCCCTCACTTGATCCCTCAAAGCTGTCCGACATACCGGAGGAGCCAGGCATCTATTACTTTTATGACGAGAGCGGCGGGATAATATACGTAGGCAAAAGCTGTAATCTCAGCCAGAGGGTTAACGGGCACCTTTCTAATAATACCTCAGGAAGAGAGATGGAGATGTGTTCACGGACAGCTGACATAAGCTGGGAACGTACCGGCAGCGAACTGATTGCATTGTTGCTTGAATCGGCTGAGATAAAGAAGGAAAAGCCGCTGTTCAACAGGGCTCAGCGACGAACAGGCTTCCGGTGGGGCATCTACAGTCATACAGATGACAAGGGTTATGTGCGGTTCGAATACCGTAACGTCAGCGATGAGGAGGTGCCACTGTCGCTCTTCACGTCACGTGACAAGGCAAGGGGTAAGCTTGAAAAGATCATCAATGACTACAGCCTGTGTCAGAAGCTGTGCGGGATGTATGAAACAGATGGTGCCTGTTTCCACAGACAGGTAAGCCTGTGCCGAGGTGCATGCTGCGGTGAGGAAGAGCCTGCGTCATACAACCAGAGGGCTTTGATGGCACTTGACGAATTCATCTTCGGCGAGAGGAACTTCTTCATCGTCGACCGCGGCCGTGACAGCGAAGAACGTTCGGCTGTCAAGATAGTAAATGGCAAATATGCCGGCTTCGGATATTTTAATATTAATGACGTGGGATTCGGGCTCACAGCGGTGCATGATTGTATAAAAACGGCAACCGACAACAGAGATATACAGGTGATTATTAAGGGTTACCTTAAAAAACACCGCGTTGAAAGAATTATTGATTTTTGAACAATTGAAGCACAATGCTTGTCTTAATATATTCCCTCTGAAATTCCAATGAAAGGCATTAGCCTTGACTTTTAGATGCCTATGTACAATCAGGTGATTTTATGTAAATTTGTCTTAACCAATACCCAGCACGGCATATGTCGCTTTTCACCCGCACAACAAGAGAACTGACGATAAGAATTGATGAATTCTTTGACACCATTGAGATAGGGATACTCATCTTCAAGGAGGGTATCAAAGCATATGTCAGAGGTGACAGCAATGCCTTTGAGAGCCATCTGGCAAAGATTGATGACCTGGAAGGAAAGGCTGATAAGCTCCAGAGAAGCATTGAGAATGATATGATCGTTCATTCAATACTACCGCAGCAAAGAAGCGAGATAGTGAAGCTGCTGTGGCAGCTTGATGAGATCATTGACACCGCTAAAGCGTCATTGAATGAGTTTTATGTGGAGATACCCCATATACCCGCATCCCTGTCAGATGAGTTCATCTCACTGGCAGAAGTATCCGGAAATGCAGCTGAAGAGCTGATGCCTGCTGCAAGAACATTCTTCAGGGAACCTCATCTTGTAAGGGAAAAACTTCTCAAGGTCTATTTCTTTGAGAGGGAGGCCGACAAAGCAGCTTTTCAGCTCAAGAAGAAGGTGTTTCATCAGATGAATGAGCTCTCACTGGCAGAAAAGGCTCATATAAGATATATTACCCATCACATTGAGAACATCTCTGACGTTGCCCAGGATGCTGCTGATCTGCTTTCCTCAATGGCCATAAGGCAAATGCTCTAATCATGATTTTCCTTTTTCTCTCCAGCGGTCTTTTCATGGGATGGGCACTTGGCGCCAATGATGTAGCCAATATATTTGGCTCTGCCGTCGGATCAAGGATGGTATCCTTCACCAAGGCTGCGGTGATAGCTTCAATATTTGTCATCCTGGGTGCAGTGTTACAGGGCTCGGCTACTACTGCAACTCTGGAGCGCCTCGGTTCAGTTAATGCCATCGGAGGCGCCTTTACTGTAGCTCTTGCCGCAGGGCTGACGGTATTTCTCATGACCAGGGCAGGACTCCCGGTCTCTTCCTCTCAGGCCATCGTAGGGGCAATCATCGGATGGAGCTTCTTTACCAACAATGCTGTAGACGCCGGTGCACTGGTGCAGATTGTGGCCGCATGGATAGCAGGTCCTCTTCTGGGCGCACTTTTCGCCTACCTACTGTACCACCTGGTGAAGATCACCCGGAGAAAGATAAAAGTTCACCTGCTAGAATATGAATCATACCTCAGGGTTGGGTTGATGATCGCCGGTGCTTTTGGCACTTACAGCCTCGGGGCGAATAACATCGCCAACGTTATGGGGGTCTTCGTGCCCAGTTTCCAGCTGGAAGATATCAACTTCAGTATTTTTACCCTGACCGGACAACAACAGCTATTCTTCCTCGGTGCTGTCGCCATTGCTGCAGGAGTGCTGACCTACTCAAAGAAAGTTATGAAGACGGTAGGCAGTAATCTCCTTGAACTGTCACCGGAAGCAGCATTTGTGGTGGTGATGTCTCATGCTCTTGTACTTTTCCTCTTTTCATCAGCCTCACTCTCCGGCTTTGTGGTTAGCCTCGGACTTCCACCAATACCTCTGGTGCCTGTATCAAGCACGCAGGTGATTGTTGGTGCCATCCTGGGAATAGGGCTTTACAAGGGGGTCAGGAACATAAACTTGAAGGTGCTGGGCGGTATTGCCTCAGGGTGGATAACAACACCGGTAGCAGCAGGTCTGCTGGTATTTCTTCTGCTATTCTTTGTCAGAAACCTATTCGGAATTGATGTAGGACATTCTGTAAACCCACCACGACTGTTAGGTGAGGGTATCAATTTCTCGGTGGTAATAAAATATGTAATAATAGCCCTGCTGGTTATCATTTCCGGCTACCTGGTATACCTTGTCAGAAAGGAGAAGGTAAGCACTGACAAGATGAGAAAGCAGAGTTTCCTATAGCATTCTCATCTCACCACAGGCAAGCGCAGACAAGATGGGAAAATAGAATTTCTTATAGTAGCCTCATCTCACCACAGGAAGAAATGAATAATTCTTTCCGTAACCCATCATCTGCTCCAGATAATCAGAGCAGTATCCAATCTTCACATCAGTGATTCTTCCTTTACTATCCGTGACAGGAGTCATTACCGGATTGACAAAGCCGCTGTAGGGGGCCAGATTGAGCTTCTCATACCTGGCAAGGATCTCCTTATGCAACTCCTGATCAATTTTCACGCCGTAGCTCTCAATCATCTGCTTCCCAGCCTCAAAATCACCTTCTGATTTTATCCGTTGCACCTCTTTGAGCATCTGCCCGAAAAGACTACGGAGCTTCTGGTAGTCTTTTATTCTGATAAAAGTCTTCCCATCACGTTTTGCTACCTCAATAACATTATCAGACTGTCCCTTATCATAGACCCAGTGTGCAATAGTTGAACGGCATCTCATGTGAGCCTGCTCAATATCTTTGCCGGGGTTGATCCTGGCTAACTGCGTCATAAAGCCATTCCTGATATAACTGTCATACATTGCTTTTGCCGGCTCATCAGACCCGAC
>CAYQNT010000049.1:0-18852 GCA_964418865.1 uncultured Rikenella sp. | reverse complement strand
CGATACCTCAAAGATAAAGGTCAAAGTACCGGGTCAAGGAGGCAGACCGATTGAGAAGGAAGTCCACAAAGTTCAGATTCTGGATCCTGCAGCAGGTACGGGAACATTCTTGGCTGAGGTTATAAAACAAGTCCACCTTAATTTTGGAGGACAACAAGGCATATGGAGTCAATATCTGGATGAACATCTTATCCCAAGGCTTAACGGCTTTGAAATACTGATGGCTTCTTATGCTATGGCTCATCTTAAGTTGGATATGCTGCTCAAGGATACCGGATATAATCCATCTAAAGAGCAGCGTCTAAAGGTATACCTTACAAACAGCCTTGAAGAACATCACCCTGAAACTGGAACCCTGTTTGCAAATTGGTTGAGTTCTGAAGCAAATGAGGCGAACCATGTAAAAAGAGACACACCTGTAATGTGTGTTATTGGGAATCCTCCATATAGCGTAAGTAGTAGTAATAAGAGCGAATGGATTGAAAAACTTACAGCTGATTATAAAAGGGAATTAAATGAGCGGAACATTCAGCCACTCTCTGATGATTACATCAAATTCATTCGTTTCGGACAACATTATATTGATAAAAACGGGAATGGCATTTTGGCTTATATCTCTAATAATAGTTTCATTGATGGTATTATACATCGTCAAATGCGAAAGAATTTATTAGAGAGCTTCGATAAAATTTATATTCTCGATTTGCATGGTAATTCAAAGAAAAAAGAGGCCGGCCACGACGGTTCATTAGACCAAAATGTATTTGATATAATGCAAGGTGTATCAATAAACCTCTTTGTGAAGGCTGGACGTAAAAAGAAAAACGAATTGGGACAGGTATTCCATAAAAGTCTGCTTGGGTTGCGAGAATTCAAATACGATTTCTTATTTAAAAATTCTATAAAATCTATTACCTGGAGTGCTTTGAAAAGTAGTGCTCCAAAATATTTTTTTGTTGTTAAAGACTTTGAGGATCAAGAAATTTATGAGAATGGCTTCAAGATAGATGAGTCCTTTATTCAAAGTAATTCTGGATTAGCAACAGAACTTGATGACCTGGCAATTAAAAACTCCCAAAGTGAGGCAGAAAGGTTACTGAATGATTTAAAAAATGGAACCGCTGCTGAGATTATTTCAAAATATAATCTCAAGGGCAAAAATCCAATAAAAATTGAGAATGCGATCAGAGATATACGAACACATAATCCAATTATAACTACAATTGACTATAGACCGTTTGATCTTAAATATACACTCTATACTGGTGTTTCAAATGGATTTATGGGAAGACCAAGAGAGGGCATTATGAAGCATATGCTTAAAAATAATGTGGCATTGCTTACTTGTAGACAACAGACATCCTTTGATTTTCAACACGTATTCATTTCAAATAAAATATCAGAACGCTGCTCAGTATCTCTTCAAACTGGGGAAGTAAATTACATTTTCCCTCTTTACCTTTACCCTAATATTAACTCCCAATCAACCTTTGAAAAGAGCAATGTAAGAAGGCCGAACTTTACTGGTGAAATTGTAAACAAATTTGAATACAAATTGGGATTGACATTTTCTACTGAAAAGGAAGACAATAACAACACCTTTGCGCCAATTGATATACTTGATTATACCTATGCCGTCCTTCATTCTCCTACTTATCGTAAAAGGTATAAAGTTTTTCTTAAAAGTGATTTTCCACGAGTACCATATCCAAAAGATGAGAGTTTTTTTTGGAAGCTTGTTAAACTTGGAGGAGAACTGCGGCAATTACATCTGCTTGAGAGTCCAATTGTTGAGAAATTCAGTACCACATACCCTGTAGAGGGATCAAATGAAGTGGGTAAAATCAACTTTGCGGACAACAAAGTGTGGATAAACCCTGAGCAATATTTTGATAGGGTACCACAGGTCGCCTGGGAGTTCTACATCGGTGGCTACCAGCCTGCTCAGAAGTGGCTTAAAGATCGGAAAGGTCGAGTACTATCATTTGAAGACATAATGCACTATCAAAAGATAATTGTGGCTCTAACAGAAACAGACAGGATTATGAAGGAGATTGATTTAGTGGACTTTATGTAAGTTGTTTATTGATCAATATGATTTGATTTTATGGAACCGGCAAATGAGCCTTCGGAAGGTGAAGTTTTCCTTCGTGAGTTTCTAAGTGATGAAGGAATTAAATTTCAAACAGAAGTAAGGCTCCCACCTTTAAAGAACGATACTAAATCTTTTAGGATCGCAGACTTCTATTTACCAAGGCTCAAAGTATATATAGAGTTCTTAGGGAGATGGAACCGGAGCGAAGAGGACAAAAACAAGTATAGGGAAAAGATAAAAGTCTATGAACAGAACAAAATCCCTTGTATGTTTATTTATCCTGAAAACTTAGGCATCATTCATTATACATTCAGGTATAGGTTACGACAGATTTTGACAAAGTATAATTTGAAGCCGGAACTGTTCCGCTTTAATTTGATGCAGATGGTAATTGATAGGATAGCCTCTATCCTTTGGTTAATAATAGTTTTTGTCTTTCTAATTGTAACCCTTGTTAGTGAAAAAGGGGAGTACTTTTGGCATATTATTTTCTTTCTTACTTCTGTTATTCTATTTCAGGTTTACCGGATCTATACTGGCTACAAAAAATATTTCAAGCAGGGGTATAGCTATATTTCTTTTATTAGAGAGTAACCAAACAACGGGATGGCCCTATTGCTTGATTCAATCTTGAAGGGAACAATGGATATCGTATTGCACACAAAATTGAAGCAAATTGAGTATTTGTATAACCTGGAATAAATATAGCGTTGGTTTCTTTCTGAATCCCAATTTCCTTAGTATACAAAATCAATTAAGCTGAAAACTAAGTTTTCCAGCCAATTGGTTCATTTCTTGACCAATTGTTGAATCAAGGATTCTTGCGTACCTCTGTGTCATTCTGATGCTTGAATGCCCTAACATCTTTGAAGTGCTTTCAATGGAAATCCCATTGGCTAAGGTGACCGTTGTTGCAAAAGTATGTCTTGCACAATGTGTGGTTAGATTCTTGCTTATTCCGCAAATGTCTGCTACTTCTTTCAGGTAGGAGTTCATTTTCTGGTTTGTGAGTACTGGAAGAAGAACCCCTTTCCTGATGCATTCTGGGTGAGATTTGTATTTTTCAAGTATCTGTTTTGCAGGGGGCAGCAGGAGCACGTGCGCCCACTGCTTAGTCTTATGCCGTTGTTTCTTTATCCAGATATCACCATCTTTCCCTGTTTCTATATCCTTAGCTGAGAGTGACTTTACATCTACAAATGCAAGGCCCGTAAAACAACAGAATACAAATACATCCCTTACATGAGCCGTTCTTGGAATAGGAAGGTTTTTGCTTATAATTTTTTGAAGCTCAATCTCATTTAAGAATGGTTTATCAACCTCCTCAAGCTTGAGTTTTATCTTCTTAAGTGGATCAATTTTAATCCACTCATTTTCAAAAGCAATTTTGACAATCTTGCCAAAGTTCTTTATATACTTAACGGTCGAATTGTTGTTACAGTTTCTTTTTGTTCTTAGGAATGATTCATATTTTGAAATGAACTCTTGATTGACATCTTTAAGGTAAAAATCGTCTCTCTTATAAACTGCCTTAATAAACCTTTGAAGGTTATTTCTTGAGGATTGATGCCTTATGAATGTAGCTTTCGATACGCCTTTATCAATTCTTGCCCGGAGGTCTTCATTATGTTCCAAGTAAACCTGCAAGACCGTTCTTTTCTCATCATCTTTCCCGTTGAGAAGAGCATTTTTAAGAGAGGTGGCCGTTACATCTTTATTTCTGTCAATAAGCTCTTTCTGATGCTCATAGACCGAATGCCTGATTTGTTCGAGATAATGATTCAGTTCTTTTGAATAAGGTGCTGATGGCTTGGCACAACCCTTTAAATCGTGCCATTGGGTCGGATGAATACTTCTTTTAATGGATATTTCTGCTCTCTCTCCGTCAACGGTAATCCGAAGATAGATCGGAACTTCCTGATTTTTAAGCATTTTACTCTTTCTAATCAAGAACATAATTGAAAATGTACTTCTCCTCATAATTGTCTGTTTTTAGTTTGTACAAATCTACCTTGAGAATTATCTCAAGTAAAGTGCAAAACACAGCAAAACAGTGCATTAGATGATAAATCGGGAACTGTAAACCTTCATGTAAATAAGTCCCGAATAGGTCACTCAGGATTTGCATTAAAAAGGTAATTCCTGCACAGGGATATAAAATAAAAAACCCTGTAAATGTTAAGTTTACAGGGTAATGCATTTAATTGCATGATACAATTGTGGAGATAAGGGGAATCGAACCCCTGACCTTTTGACTGCCAGTCAAACGCTCTACCAACTGAGCTATATCCCCTTAATTTTATGAACTTACTACGGATCGTTCTTTGTTAGAAATCCCCGAAGCGGTGCAAATATAGAATTTATTTTCTAAATCACTTGATGCCTACAGGTAGGAGATGATAAACAATTTTGTAACTTTGAGCTGCCTCTAACAGCATTATCATGGAACTGAAGAAAAATAAAAAGGCAAACCTCGAGAACAAAAAATCATTGTTCCTGCAGATAGGCATTATCATTGCCCTGATATTCTGCATTGTTGCAATGGAGTGGACCAGCGGACAGAAGAAAGACTCTGCCTTCGATGGTATGACCGAAGAAGCTATTGAAGAGGAACAGATACCTGTGACCGAGGAAGCACCTCCTGAAGAGATGCCGCCACCAGAAGTAACTGTCACTGACCTGTTCGAGATAGTTGAAGACGACGTGGTACTGGACAAAACAGTTAGATTCGAGGACGATGAGACCTCAGAAAACAAGATTGTGGAGATATACGCACCCGTACTTAAAGCAGAGGAGGAGGCGACAGAAGATGAGATATTTGTTATTGTAGAAGATATGCCCAGGTTCAAGGGAGGCGATATCAACAATTTCCGCGACTGGGTGCAGAAACGCGTCCGTTATCCTGAGTTGGCAGTTGAAAACGGCATTCAGGGAAGGGTATTCATCACTTTCGTTGTTGAGACAAATGGTAATGTGAGCAATGTGTCCGTCTCGCGCAGCGTCGATGCTCTCCTGGATGATGCTGCCAAGGAAGCAGTAGCAGCCTCACCCAAATGGCAGCCTGGCATGCAACGTGGCCGGCCGGTGAGGGTCCGTTACTCAATACCAATCATTTTCCAGCTGCAATAATAAAAAACTAACTACGTTTGATAATCAACCCCGCCCTCGTCAGATCAGCGGGGTTTTAATTACAAAACTATTCTCAGATGCAAAGAGCTTTCGGAATTTTATTTGTAACAGCACTGCTGATGGCAGGCTGTGGATCATCAAAGAAACAGCTGGAGATTGGCAACTATGACGCCGCCATTAGTAAGGCTGTAGCTGAACTTAGAAAAAACCCCAGGAGCGAAAAAGACATCATAGCCCTTGAACGTGCCATGAATATCGTTCTTGACCAGGATAACGAGAGAATACGGTTCCTAAAGATGGAAGGACGAGTCAACGCCTGGGATGAGATATATCTTATCTATAAGAAGATGAGCGACCGTCAGACGATGGTACGCACAGTCACCCCCATCCAGTTCGAAGGCAGAACCATTGAATGGCCTTATGTCGATTATATGCGGGAGATGATCATTGCAAAGAAAAATGCAGCAGATTTCTATTATGGTCATGGTCAGGAGCTGATGAAAAACGGTACAAAAGAGTCATACAGGCAGGCATATGCTGAGTTTGTAAGGGCAAGGGATTATGTGGGCGATTATGAAGGCATAGACCAGATGATGCAGGAGTCCAGGTACCTTGGTACCAGTCGCGCTTATGTCACACTTAAGAATTACTCGGCAATTAAATTTCCGGCAGAATTCGAAAAGGAGCTACTGGCCCTTGACCTGCCACGCCTCAACAGCGAATGGGTTGAGTATTATACCTCCCTGCCGGATAACGATACCCAGATAGATTACCTCATAAATGTAAACCTCAGGGTGGTAGCTGTCAGTCCCGACAGGCAGTTCCAGAGAGATAGCCTGATTAAGAGAGCCGTCGAAGACGGATTTGATTATGTGAAGGATGCAAGGGGCAATGTAATGAAAGACTCACTCGGCAACGACATTAAGGTCAAGAGATTCAAAGATCTTCAGTGTGCACTCATCCAGACCTTCCAGGTCAAGGAGTGCACCATTCAGGGTGATGTGGAGATGCTGGCTCTTTATCCGGAGAGAACCATCAAGAAGGAGCCGATAGGCGCTACGTCAAACTTTGAGCATATCTCAGCCAGGGCAATCGGTGATGTCAATGCCCTGTCTGAAGAGCAGAAGAGGATGCTGCAGTCGCAGATTATTGAGTTTCCCCCTGATCCCGCAATGGTGATCATGTGTACTGAGAACCTGAAGATGGCGATAAGGGGATTCATGGAAGCCAACAGGAGGTTTATTAATTAGATTGTATTAATTTTGACCCTCTCACCACATAAGCCATATGGCGGGTGGGGAACTCCCTCCTGATGCGTGGGAGGATTAATACTTATCTAATCATTTATCAGATAGAAAAAGCGATATTAATCGGGGTCATCACCCCGGAGATCAGTGAGGCCAATGCCCGCGATTATCTTGACGAGCTGGCTTTCCTTGCTAAAACGGCAGGGGCAGAGCCCGTTAAGTCTTTCATTCAGCGCGTTGTACATACCAATCCCCGCACCTTTGTCAACAAAGGGAAGATAGAGGAGATAACAGCTTTCGTTGCCGCCAATGAGATTACCCTTGCCATCTTTGATGATGAGCTCACCCCAAGCCAGATGCGCAACATAGAGCAGGAGATCGGTTGCAGGATCATTGACCGTACTAATCTCATCCTTGACATCTTCGCAGGCCGTGCACGCACTTCACACGCGAGAGCTCAGGTAGAACTGGCGCAATACCAGTATCTGCTGCCCAGGCTTACAGGCATGTGGACTCACCTTGAACGGCAGCGCGGGGGTATCGGCCTGCGCGGACCCGGTGAGAGGGAGATAGAGACTGACCGGAGAATAATCAGGGATAAGATCACAAAGCTGAAGGAACAGCTGAAGAAGATAGACACTCAGATGAGTACTCAGCGGAAAGGACGCAGCAAGATGATCAGGGTAGCACTGGTGGGATATACCAATGTGGGCAAGTCTACGCTGATGAACCAAATAAGCAAGACAGACCTCTTTGCTGAAGATAAGCTCTTTGCTACTCTTGATACTACGGTGAGGAAGGTGGTGCTGGAAAATCTCCCGTTCCTGCTCTCTGACACGGTTGGATTCATACGTAAGCTGCCGCATGACCTTGTTGAGTCATTCAAATCGACCCTTGATGAGGTCAGGGAGGCTGACCTGCTGCTGCATGTGATTGACATTTCGCATCCGGGCTTCGAAGAGCAGATGGAGGTCGTTAATGCAACACTCCAGGAACTGGGAGCACTGAATAAACCTGTAATTATGGTGTTCAATAAGATTGATCTCTTCTCTTTTACCGAAAAGGAGAGTGACGATCTGACACCTTTTAAGAAGGAAAACCTGTCGCTTGACGACTTGCGGAGGTCTTGGATGGCCGGCGACAAAGATCGTATAACAGTCTTCATCTCGGCAAAGACCCGGAAAAACATAGAAGAGCTGAGACTGAAGCTATATGAGGAGGTAAGAAAGATACACGTTAAAAGATATCCTTACAATGATTTTCTGTATGAAACAGAGTGATCTGTTGTTTCAGCAGGTAGGCTATGATCCAGAATGAGCAGCTACTTCAACAGGCCGGCTGACAACATATATTCGGCTATCTGCACGGCATTGGTGGCGGCACCTTTGCGTATATTATCACCCACAACCCAGAGGTTAAGGGTTTTCTCCTGCGAGAAATCGCGTCTTATCCGTCCAACAAAGACTTCATCATGGTCATATGCGGTTATTGGCATCGGATATTTGTTTTCTGCAGGGTTATCATAGAGGATGACACCCGGTGCACCTGCGATGATGGTTCTTACCCTGTCAAGGTCAAATTCACGCTCAAACTCAATGTTGACAGCTTCTGAGTGACCTCCCTTCACCGGCACCCTGACGGCCGTGGCGGTGACACGTATATCCTGATCATCCAGGATCTTGCGGATCTCGTTTACCAGCTTCATCTCCTCCTTCGTGTAGCCATTATCAAGGAAGGCGTCACAATGCGGGAGGCAGTTCATGTCAATAGGATAGGGGTAAGCCATCTCGCCACTAAGCCCCCTCCGTTCATTTTCAAGCTGTGTCACTGCCCTGACACCCGTGCCTGTCACTGACTGGTATGTTGAAATTATCATTCTTTTGATGCCATATTCACGGTGTAACGGTGCCACGGCCATGAGCAACAGAATGGTTGAACAGTTGGGGTTTGCAATGATCATGCTGCCGGCAGTTATTGCTTGTGCGTTTATCTCGGGTACAACCAGAGGTATTCCTTCTTCCATCCGCCAGACTGAAGAGTTGTCGATCACTACCGTGCCGTTCTCCGCAAAAACCGGAGCCCATTCCCTGGAAGTTGCTGACCCGGCTGAGAAGAGAGCCACGTCAGGTGAACCCTCCACGGCCTCCATCACGCTCACCACCTTTATCGGCTTGCCTCTAAAGATTATCTCCCTGCCCACTGATCGTTCCGATGCTGCGGGAAAGAGCTTGTCAACAGGAAAATCCCTCTCCTCCAGAACCTTCAACACCATTCTGCCTACCATACCTGTGGCTCCGATAATTGCTACTTTCATTTTGGTATTATTAAAATATTTTTACGAACTTTATAATGTAAAGTACGACAAATTTAACTCTTTTTTAATCTCGCTGCATGAAAAAGACTTTGCTGTTGTCGTTGCTGCCGTTGTATCTATCTGTCGCAGGGCAGGTTATGTTTGACTTTGAGGATAGCACTGTCAACGGATGGATATTTAACCAGCCAGGGAGGTGGATCGCCGGGAGCGTCTCACCTCTCAGTGGTGCGTACTCTCTGCACCACAGTTATGATAACGCTGTTGCATCTGCTGATGCCGCCATGTTCTCCATTGCAGGACTCTGTCCGTTATGCAGTGAGGTGAAATGGATGTTCACCCTGCGACACGCTACTGACCCTTCATCTTCAAACAGGTGGTCGTTCCTGCTTATGAGTGATGCAGGTCCGGCAGAGATCGCTGGCGGCACTATCTTCAGCGGGTATGCCGTTGGGGTTAACCTTACAGGGTATGATGATACTTTGAGGCTGTGGCATGTGTCAGGAGGAAAAGCTGATGTGGTGGTGACTACTGCTGTTAACTGGCAGCAGGACGTAGGAAGCCCCGGCGTTGCAACCATCACTGTTACACGACAGACGGATGGCAGATGGACTGTAGAGGCATCATGGAGCACTTCCATTCAGCCTGTGGGCGGGGCGCAAGGGCAGAATGGAGGGCATGGAACATGGGAAGGGTTTAATGAAGCCCTGCATGCACCTGTATATGCCGGAGTGCTTTATGTTTATACGGCAACCAGAGACAGGCTGTTGTGGATTGATGATGTCATGGTGCAGGGGGTCTTCATCCATGATACAGAGCCACCGGTTCCGGTCTCAGTTACTGCCCTCAGACCGGATATACTGCAGGTCATCATGGATGAGGAGCCTGATCTCTCATTCGTAACAGAGGGTAATATCACTCTTGAGGGAGGTGTGACAATAAAGGAGGTGAAGAGAAGCTCTCCGACAGTCTATCAGCTGCATCTTGACGGTATTATCCTTAACAGGCACCCTGAAGTGCTTCACATTGGTACCTTGTGTGATCTGGGAGGCAACTGCGCGACTGATCTCTCACTGAATTTCATTCCTGCATATGCTGTTACCGGAGATATTGTCATTTCAGAGATCATGGCTGACCCCACACCGTCACACGGACTGCCAGAAAGTGAATATCTGGAGATAACCAATCGTACTGGTGACAGCCTCTTTACCGGTGGCATGTTCCTGATAGCCGGGAGGGATACAGTATTTCTACCTGCACGATGGGTAAGATCTGAGGAGAGAATTATTCTCTGTTCTGCTGCCAATGAAAAGGCTTTTCTGCATTACGGTCATGTCATGGCGCTCTCATCACTACCATCACTTAATGATGACGGAGAGGTTCTGGCCCTGCGTGATGGCTGCCGTAACCTTATCCATGCCGTTAACTACATTCCGGCATTTCTTGGTGACGGTGCACGGTCAGGCGGAGGATGGTCAGCAGAACTGACAGACCTAAGCAATCCTTTTAATGAGCCTGAGGCGTGGAGCCCGTCATCTGATCCTTCAGGGGGCACGCCCGGACGCGTCAATTCAATTGAAATAATAGCCCCTGACTCCAGGTGTCCGGAGGTCATTGCCGTATGGCCGGTCTCCTCTGACACCATTGCTGTTCTTTATGATGAGACAATAATGTTCTCCGGCGGAGGAGCGTGGCTGGCTGACGGCCGGGAGACATACCCCGTTGTATCAGGAGATCCGGCCGACCGACTGGTCTTTATTCGTCTGCATGATGCACTTGCACCCGGAACGGTATGCTCTATTATCATCTCATCACATGTCACTGATTTTGCAGGTAACGTGCCCTGCACTACAGAGCTACGCACAGGAATCGCTACTGATCCCATGGCGGGAGAGATACTCTTCAACGAGCTGCTGCCTGACCCGGCGGACGGGTGTGTGGAGTATATTGAACTATACAATAACTCAGGAAGGATATTTGACCTCTCCCGGCTGTCGCTTGCAAATGGTTACAACACTGTGGCACTCTCTCCTGCCAGGATACCGCGCCAGCTGCTTCCCGGAGGCTATGTGGCACTCACTCTGGACCGGGGGAAGGTGCTGGACCATTATCCCTGTGCCGACGGACTGTCTCTCTTTGAGGCGGACCGTCTCCCGGCTTTGCGTAACGATAGAGGAACTGTGGTTTTATATGACCGCAATCTTAATATTATTGACAGGGTTGACTATTCGGATGATATGCATCTGCTCTTTCTTACGGGAACTAAAGGTGTGGCCCTTGAAAAAGTATCGCCATCCCTATCGTCAGATGTGCCCGGCAATTGGCACTCGGCCTCTGAAGCCTGTGGCTGGGGTACTCCCGGAGCACCGAACTCTGTCACGGTCACCATGGCGGAAGATGCAAGGGGACTGACCCTATCCTCATCAAGGGTCTCGCCCGATGGTGACGGTTATGAAGACGTTGTTTCAGTGAACATGTTTCCCGGGGGAGAAGACAATATCATTTCTGTAACTGTCTTTAATGATCGGGGGTATCCTGTCAGGCGACTGGCGGAGAGGTTTGCTGCCGGTTCAGGTGCACACTTCATATGGGATGGGACCTCTGACAGTGGTTCACGGCTGCCGGCAGGTCTGTACATGATAATGGCAGAATCATACAATGCCACGGGGGCATCACGGCGATGGAAAGCAGTATGTGCCTTGCTTTACAGGTGACAGGTCAGAGAGCTGCGATCATCTCCTTCATGATCATTGTCATCTTCTCTTCGCTGTGCTCGGCAGCTTTTTGAACATTCTCGTGAGTGGTGTATTCTATCTTACCCTCAACGCCGAGGTCAGTGATTATGCTTACGGCAAAAACGGGAACATCCATATGTCTGGCTGCGATCACCTCAGGGGCAGTAGACATGCCAACCGCATCGGCTCCAATAATACGGAAGAACCTGTATTCTGCAGGGGTCTCAAAGGTAGGTCCGGTGGTTGAGAGATAAACACCCTTTCTGACAGTGATACCCAGCTTTGCTGCAATGGCCTCTGCCTTCTCTATCAGCTTCCTGTCGTAAGGCATACTCATATCCGGGAAACGCGGACCTATGCGATCGTCGTTGGGTCCTATCAGCGGGTTTGCAATAAGGCAGATATGGTCTTCTATCAGCATGATGTCACCTATCCTGAATGTCGGATTTACACCTCCTGCAGCGTTGGAAAGGAAGAGTGCCCTGATGCCCAGCTCCTTCATGACCCTGATGGGGAAATTGATCTGGTCAGAACCGTATCCTTCATAGAAATGGAAACGGCCTTTCATGGCAACAACCTTTTTACCTCCGAAATCACCGTAGATGAGCTTCCCTGAATGACCCTGCACAGTTGAGACGGGGAAGTCAGGAATATCCTGATAGGGAATTTCAACCTGTATATCAATCTCAGTAGTAAGGCCACCCAGTCCGGTGCCAAGTACTATTCCGGCTTCAGGATCCTTCATCCCTTTTGAACTCAAAAATTCAGCTGTTCTAATGATCTTTTCCAGCATATAAATATATTTTACTTAGGAAACTGTGTTCATTATCAATAAATTGCACATAAACAGGTTGATAATGCAATGCCTGTTTGATGTGATCTGCAATATTAGCGATTTCTTTTAATCTGACACCATCCTTGGATGTTGTGACTATGATTTTGTCGTTTCCCACTATGGCATCGAAGGCCTGGGTTATCCTGCCTATATCTTTATCAGTGAACTTATGATGATCAGGGAATGAGATATGTTCCAGATGTGAGGTGATGGCCGTCAAGTGGTGTTTCAGGGGCGAGGGATCGGCAATCCCCGTTACCAGCAGCACTGATGTTGCGGGGGTAATCTCCCGTCTGTTGCCACTGAAGAGAGACACAGGCTTTTCGTAGACGAGTTTTGTAAAAAAAATACTCTCCGGTGCTCCGGCATCTTCCAGTTCTCTTATGACCGTCTCTTTCTCCTCTGCGGTGGCTTTGGGTGGGGTCTTGGTGACTATGATGATATCTGCCCTCTTTAGGCTCCTGAGACTCTCGCGCAGCATCCCCAGAGGCAGCAGCTGGTCACGGGTCATGAGCCTGTTCCAGTCGGTCAGCACTATATTAAGTCCTGCATGCACTGCCCGGTGCTGGAAGCCATCGTCAAGGATTATCACCCTGGTTGAGGGGCTGATGCTGAGTATCTCCCTGATGCCATGTACCCTGTCACGATCAACGAACACCTCTGTCTGTGGCATCTGCAGGGCCATCGTCAGCGGCTCATCGCCTGCATCAGCGGTGGTATCTGCTGCGCTGACCCTCCTGAAGCCCTTGCTGGTGCGAAGGTATCCGCGGCTGAGAACTGCCACACCCATGAGTGGCGAGAGCTGTTCAGCAAGATAGATTACGTGAGGGGTCTTGCCTGTTCCACCGGCGGTTATGTTGCCGATGCAGATTACGGGAATATCAAATGAACGGCTCTGCAGTATGCCAACATCATACATCATGTTCCTCACAGCCACAGCCAGTCCGTAAAGCTGTGAGGCGGACCAGAGAATAAGCTTTCCCAGCCAGATCATTTAACGTACATCCAGATAATATGGCATGACAGCCTGTATGCCTCCTGATGATATTATCTCTTTTAGGTCTAAATAATAACCTGACACTTCGCCCAGTTCGCTTCGTATGAGTTTCATCCTCATTTCTCCCATCGCCTCCTTTAGAAGCTTTGTATAGAAGTCGGTTGTTTCCGGTTTCTCGATCACCCTGTATTCCGTGAGACCGGCAAGTGAGGCTGCTTCACTGACGGCGGCAGTAAGGCCTCCGAAAGAATCAACAAGACCTATCCCCGAAGCGTCGGTGCCGCTCCAGACGCGGCCCTGTCCTATGCTGTCAACGGCGGTCTGTCTCATACTTCTGCCAGCAGCCACAACCCCTGTAAAGGTGCTGTATGTGCGCTCTACATTGGCCTGCATCACATCTTTCTCAAAGCTTGTCAGAGGTCTTGTCAGTGATGGAGCATCGGAGTGAGCATTAGTGCTGACGACGTCGGACCTGATGCCGAGCTTTTTCTCAAGCAGCTTCGAGGCATTGGGTATGAGGCCAAATACTCCTATTGATCCTGTCACCGTCACCGGTGATGCCATTATCTTACTGGCTGCAGCTGCTATATAATAACCTCCGCTGGCGGCGTAGTTACCCATTGAAATGACTACCGGTTTTACCTGGCGGGTGAGATCCACCTCACGCCATATCAGGTCAGAGGCAATGGCGTTTCCTCCCCGGGAGTTGACCCTGAAGACAATGGCTCTGACGGTGGTGTCAAGACGCAGTTTGCGAATCTCTTCAGCATATCTGTTGCCGCCGATATTGGTATCATCACCTTCGCCCATGACAATACTGCCCTCAGCGAACAACACAGCAATCTTTGATTTGCTGGTACCGGTGGCACGCTTAACAGGCACCTTTGAATACTTAGACATTGAGACATAGTTTATCTCCTTGCCTTCGCTGATACCAGCAGCTGCTCTTATACTGTCTTCCATCTGATCACGGTAGATAGTGCCGTCAATGATTCCGGCGCTGGTCATCAGGGAAGCGTCAAAGCCCGACATTGAGTCGGCAAGGGTCATCACCCGTTGGGCAGAGAGGCCCCTTGTCTCAGAGATAACACTGACAATATGTTCCCATATAGAACCCATATACGCAGATATCTGAAGGCGGTTTTCATCACTTATTTTGTCGAGAATATAAGGCTCTACTGCGCCTTTAAACTTACCATGTCTTATTACCTGAACCTCAACGCCTAGTTTTTCCAGGGCCTCCTTGTAGAAGGTTACCTCCGCGGCCAGACCCTTGAAGTCGAGCATGGCACCGGGACTAATCCAAATGGCATCAGCCGCTGTAGATATGAAATAGCTCTCCTGCATCATGATGTAGTCTGCATAGGAGTAGACAAATTTTCCGCTTTTTTTGAACTCTTCCAGAGCAGTGCGCAGTTCGTCTGCGGTAGCCCATCCTGAAGGCATGATACCGTTTTCAATTAGCACTCCGCTTACATTCTTATCCTCAGCTGCATTGCGCAGGTTCTTCAACAGGTCATTCAACCCGGATGTCTGTGTGAAAGACATTGTGAGCGGATTAAGCATTGCAAAGGGATTACTTTGCGTGCGGTCGGTTATCATTGCGTCAGTCTTGATAACAAGCACCGTTTTCTCCGGGATGACAACTGCTTTCTTGCCGGCTGCAGCTATGCCTGAAAGACCTGCAAGCATGATGACAAAAAAGAGGATACTTGTGAGTATCAATCCCGCGATAACAGCGAGCAGCATTTTGAGGAAAGTTTTCATATTTACGTTCTTTATTTCAGAGGCTAATTTATAAAAAAACAAGCATCTTTATGGCTGTAAATTACTTGACATGAAATTAACAGGCTGTTCGAAAGTCATTTTAGGGCTCGGCAGTAACCTGGGCGACAGGTTTGCAGCCCTGGCACGTGCCATGGATCTGATCAGGGAGGAAGCCGGTGACATTATTATGGCGTCGTCTGTATGGGAGACTGAGCCATGGGGGTTTGATGCTTCGGAACAGTTTCTTAACATGGTAATTATTATTGAGACATCCATGCAGCCAATACAGCTGATGCAACTCTTCAGGTCTATTGAGGGGCGCATGGGGCGCAGACGCGGGCGAAGCGGAAGCTATGAGTCGCGCACTATTGACATTGACATACTCTTATGGGAAGAGCGGGTGATATCTGTTCCCGGTCTGGAGGTGCCACATCCGAAGATCGCTGACCGCCGGTTCGTGCTAGAGCCGCTCTGCGAGGTGGCTCCTGGCGCCGTTCATCCGGTTACACTACTCACGGTGGCTGAGATGCTGCAGATCTGTGATGACAAGTCAGATGTGAGGCGTGCCGCAACACAGTTCAGTGATGATTAATGCAAACAGATGAGTTTAGTTCCTGAAGAGCTGATAAAAAATATTACCCTTCAGGTATTTTGCAGGCTAGAGGGCCCCATTGTCAGCGAAGCTGTAATAATCCCTTCCGGCGATGATCAGATGGTCAAGCAGCTGTATATCCATCAGTGCTCCGGCCTCCTTTATTTTTTGGGTGATCCGTATGTCGGACTCACTGGGGCTGTTATTGCCTGAAGGGTGGTTATGACAGATGACCAGCCCGGAAGCAAGCATCTCAATCGCCTTTTTCATAATGATACGTACGTCAGTGACGGTTCCGCTGACGCCTCCCTGACTTACCTTCATTCGTCCGGTGATGCGGTTCGCCCTGTTGAGAAACAGTATCCAAAACTCTTCATGAGGCAGATCCTCCATCACGGGGCTGATTATGTTGAAGACGTCAGCAGAAGAGCGTATCTGAGGGTTTTCTGCAGCTTCGGCCATCTTCCGGCGGCGGCCCAGTTCAAGGGATGCCGCAATAATGACCGCCTTCGCTTCACCCAACCCTTTTATCTTACATATATCACCGGCGCTGAGTTTGCCCAGTTCACCAAGTGTGTTGCCGGCCAGAGCCAGCAGTTCGCGTGCCAGGTCAAGAGCCGAATGGTTCCTGGTACCTGATCCTATGAGTATGGCTAGTAGCTCAGCGTCGCTGAGGCTTGAGGGGCCCTTTTGCCAGAGCCTTTCACGGGGCCTGTCCTCGACAGCCCAGTCTGTGATTTTCATTGACATGCAGCAAAACTTATTATCCCACTGCAATATAATAAAAACAGCCGTAACATGGAGTAACGGCTGTCAAGTATTTTGAACAAGATCCTGTTAGAGGCTCTTGGTGTGTTTTGTTATCGAAGATTTAAGGTTTGCCGCCTTGTTTTTATGTATGACATTCTTCTTTGCCAGCTTGTCCAGCATTGCGCTGAGCTCGGGCAGCATCTTGTCAGCCTCAGCCTTATCAGTTGTTTTACGTATCTTCTTCAGCGAGTTACGCATTGTGCGGGCGTGGTACTTGTTGTTCTCTTTTTTTGTCTCTGTCTGTCTTGCAGATTTGAGTGTCGACTTGTGATTAGCCATATTTTTCTGTTAATGATATTTTGTAGTCCATAGGGGAATCGAACCCCTGTTACCAGGATGAAAACCTGACGTCCTAACCACTAGACGAATGGACCTTAAAGAACTTAAAAAAGCGGATGCAAAGATGGAACCTTTTTTTTTAACTGCAAAATATTTCGCAAAAAAACAGCCTCAGCTTTGTATCCGCCTTATTCCGGGCCTCCCGGCATCTCCTAGAAGACGTACCTGATTGCAAATCCCCCGTTCCAGTATGACCATCCCGGGCCGCTTGTGAGCTGGAAGGAGGGCCCTACGCCCAATGCAAAGTTGAGTGGGATATCGTCTAGGGTATACTCAAGACCAATTATACCGTCTAAGCCAATCAGGATACCTGTCCCATATTCGTCCTTGTAATAGTTATTCCAGAAACCAATATGAGCTCCGGGGCCTATAAACCAGTCGAGATTTGGTGTCCAGTTCGTAGGTTTCTGCCACTCGTAAAAACCGGTAATTGCGAAATTATGTCCCCAATAGCCTGTACCTACCATCAGCTCAAGAGCATTGGTACTGTTAAGGAATGTCTTGAACGAAACGCCTGAAGGATCGCCGCCTCTGAGACCAATAGCTGATTTATAACTCTGAGCCTGAGCTCCTGCAGTGATTGCAGTCACTAACAAAATTACAGTTAGTATTCTTTTCATCATAATTTATCTTTAGGTTATTAATGAATTGTGTGCAAATATACACTTAACTAACAAAAATGCCCAGGTTTAGTTTATTTAAAGAGTAACAGGCTAACTGCCATAACTGCCATTCCTGCTATCAGTCCGTATATTGACAGGTGATGTTCGCCATATTTCTCTGCTGCCGGCAGGAGCTCATCGAGAGATATAAAGACCATTATTCCGGCAACGAATGCAAAAAGCACACCCATGAGCGTTTCCGTCATCAGGGGGAGCAGCAGAAGGTAGCCGACCAGCGCGCCTACGGGCTCCGAAAGACCACTGAGAAAAGAGAGTTTGAAAGCTTTTCGTTTGCTGCCTGTGGCATAGTAAATGGGTACGGATACAGCTATCCCTTCCGGTATATTATGTATGGCTATGGCCACTGCAATAGCTATACCTACCTGCGGATCTGACAGCGCAGCCGTGAATGTTGCCAGTCCTTCCGGGAAGTTATGGATGGCTATTGCTACTGCAGTCATTGTACCCATACGGAGCAGCTTACCGCTTCTTCTTTCTTCTTCCCCTCCTTCGATCATCATAGGCTCATGAGGGTTCTCCTGTGAAGGTATTAACCTGTCTATTATAGCTATCAGGGCAATGCCTCCGAAGAAGGCCAGAACAGCTGCCCACCACCCCTGCCGCATGCCCATGGTTGCAGTGAGCACCTCATGGCCTTTTGGGAAGATCTCAACGAATGATACATATATCATTACCCCGGCAGAAAAACCCAGACTTACAGTAAGAAACTTTGTATTGGTCCTTTTGGCAAAAAAGGCTATTGTGCTCCCTATGCCGGTTGACAGACCGGCAAAAAGTGTCAGCATGAAGGCAAAAAGAACAGTATGGAAATCAGGGTTCAGCATGTCTGTTACTCTGGAAACTTTCGTACAAAAATATCAAAATTGGTTATATTGCGACCATTAATAGTTTCAAAATGAAATTATCACTTTTCAATATAACAAATTTCAGGGTTGACGGAGGAGCCATGTTCGGGGTTATACCCAAAGCACTATGGAACAGGCAGGTGTCGTCTGACGAAAACAACACAATAGTGCTCTCTCTTAATACACTTGTGGTTGAGACCCATGGGAGGGTGATACTTTTTGATGCAGGCTGGGGAGATAAGCAGCCGGAGAAGTTCTTTCGGCATGTTTACCTGCACGGAGGATCAGGGCTCACAGGTGGGCTGGCACAATGCGGGTACAGGCCTGAGGATATTACTGATGTCGTCATCACTCATCTGCACGCTGATCATTGTGGCGGCTGCTTTGCCAATGGCCCCGGGGCAGCGAAGACTGCTCTCTTTCCGAATGCGGCATATCATATCAGTAGTGAGCAGTGGGAGTGGGCC
>CAYQNT010000048.1:17583-18948 GCA_964418865.1 uncultured Rikenella sp. | reverse complement strand
AAAGGGTGGTTGAATCCCTTTACAGATTCAGCCGACTTAAAAAATCAGGTACTTGAATTCTGGGGTTCTGAAAATCTTGATTTCTCTGTTTTGGATAAACAGTTACCATGCCTGGCTAAAAAATCAGAGGCATATAATCAGTTTAATGCGTCTTATGCACTCACATGGTATCAAAAAGCCTGTAATGTTGCGGCCGGAATAAAGGTCAGTAAATATAATCCTGAAGAACTTACTGCATTATATGAAGGCCTTCATACATATACAATCAAAACTGATGGTATAAACCTGTTTATCCGGGAGCTTAATCGGGCTGGAGTCATCTTTTTTGTTCTTCCCCACCTGTTAAAAACATATCTCGATGGTGCTGCATTTTATTCAGGTGCAAACCCTGTTATTGTTTACACCGGAAGATATCACAGGATCGATAATTTCTGGTTTACGGTGGCGCATGAAATTGCACACATTTTAAAACATCTGAATGAAAACAGACCATATATTCTTGACGATCTGAAAAATGGGGTAATCAACAAACTTGAGGAAGAAGCAAATGAGCTTGCATCCAGGCATTTGAACCACAATGAAATCAGTTCGTTTCTTGAGCCTTTTATCAGTTATCTGACAACAACAAAAGTTGAAGAGTGTGCTGAAAAATATGAGATTCATCCTGCTATCATTATCGGAAAACTCGCTCATGATGGAAAGGTTTCGTATGGTAACCAAGCTCTTTATAATAATAATGTACTGGAGATAGTTTCCGACTCATATAAATACTGAAATGAAGTTTTTAGGTCAAAATGTCGGGGTTGCCTTCTACTGTAAACAGTGGGGAGGAATAAATAAAAGCACCCGGGAAAATGCTGAAAGAGATAGTATATAATGATATACCTTTAACTGTCAAATACTTGTAATGGAAGAAAGCATATTGCCAAAGCATTGGCAAATCAAAAAACTTGGGGAAGTCGCAGATTATTATAATGGTCGTGCATTCAAACCTTCAGAATGGGAAAAAATTGGAAGGCCAATCATAAGAATTCAAAATTTGAATAAAGCAGATTCTATTTACAATTATTCAACCAAAGATTTTGAAGATAGATATAAAATTGAAAAGGGTCAATTACTATATGCATGGTCTGCTTCCTTAGGTACCTACATCTGGAATGGCAAAGATGCATGGCTGAATCAACATATCTTTAAGGTAATTCCCAAAAAGACTTGTGATAAAAAGTTTTTATTTTATACGCTGGAAAAAATAACTGCTGAATTATATGCTAAAACACATGGATCAGGAATGGTTCATGTAACCAAACGGAAATTTGAAGAAACTAAAATACCTTTTAAAGATATAGATAATTGGGAAGCATGGAT
>CAYQNT010000048.1:11262-17573 GCA_964418865.1 uncultured Rikenella sp. | reverse complement strand
TTTCCCACCTCTCCCCGAACAGCAAGCCATCGTCTCTAAAATCGAAGAACTATTTAGCGATCTGGAAAACGGAAAACAACAACTGCTGCTGGCACAACAGCAATTAAAAATCTACCGCCAAAGCTTGTTGAAATGGGCGTTTCAAGGAAGACTTACGAATAAATATATTAAAGAAGGTGAATTGCCGGAGGGGTGGAAATGGGTGAAATTGGGCGATATTTGTCACAATGTTGAATACGGATCAGCAGCTAAATCAAAAACTGTTGGTAAAGTTCCAGTTCTTAGAATGGGTAACATTCAATATGGTAAATTCAATTGGGATGACTTGGTATTTACGGATGACAAAACAGAAATCGAAAAGTATATGCTCAAAAAAAATGATGTGCTTTTTAATCGAACGAATAGTGCCGAATTAGTCGGCAAAACAGCTATATATAAAGGAGAAAGAGAAGCAATCTTTGCCGGATACTTAATCCGTATAAACAGGATAGAATCTTTAATTGATGCTTCATACCTTACATATTTTTTAAATACTCAATCTGCAAAGAGCTACGGAAATTCAGTAAGAAGCTTTGGAGTCAATCAATCAAACATAAATGGGACCAAACTTAAAACATATCCGATTCCACTTTGCACTTTAGAAGAGCAGCGATTAATTGTTGAAGAACTAGAAAACAAACTAAGTGTTTGTGATAAAATTGAAGAAACAATCACCAACAGTTTGCAACAGGCTGAGACTCTAAAACAGAGTATCCTGAAGAAGGCGTTTGAAGGCAGATTGGTAAACTCTCTGGTTCCGAACCATAATTATTTCTAATTGAAAAAATATGCGGAAACATAAATCATCGCAAGGGAAATGCATCTATTGCAGCCAAATGTTTTCCCAAGCCGAAATAGGCAAGCATATTGCCAAACACCTGGCTGAGAAAGAAAAGACCGATGCCGGAGCTAAACCGAAAAATTTCTTTCATATTGAGGTAGAATCAGATGAAATGTTCCTCCATCTGCTGGTAAAGGGAAATATCAAAATGGAGTCTGTCGACTTTTTCCTTCGCAGCATCTGGCTCGAGTGCTGTGGCCATATGAGTGGGTTCGGTAATTCCCTTGGAGAAATTGATATGGACGAAAAAGTTCAAAATGTATTTGCACCCGGAATAAAGATTTATCACGACTATGATTATGGCTCCACAACCAGAGTATTTTTAAAAGGACTGAATAATTATCAGTTGAATATGAAAGAAAACATTCTCCTTCTTTCACGTAATGAGCCGTTAAAAATAATGTGCTCAATCTGTAAAACAGAACCGGCAGTTAACTTATGTTCTGTCTGCTTTTATGATGAAGAATCATTCTTTTGTAAATCATGCTCAGAAAAGCACGGGGAAATTTGCGAAGATTTTGCAGATTATAGCTGCATGCCCATAGTGAACTCTCCCAGGATGGGTGTGTGTGGCTATGAAGGTGGTACAGTTGATATGGAAAGGGATGGCGTATACAGGAAAGCTTAAATCATGCAGAAAAATAATTTGACCAAATAATTTCAGTCAATGAACAGTAACACAAATTCAATAGTAAGCAAAGTATGGTCATTTTGTAATCCACTGCGTGATGTCGGCGTAGGTTATGGTGACTACCTCGAACAATTAACCTACCTGCTCTTTTTGAAAATGGCCGATGAGTACAGTAAACCTCCTTACAATCGCGAGCTTAATATTCCTGCAGCATATAACTGGGGAAGTCTGATTTCCAGAAAAGGCGCTGAACTGGAACTGCATTATGTAACCCTCCTACGCGAGCTTAGCACACAAAAAGGAATACTTGGGCAAATCTTTACCAAGAGTCAGAATAAAATCCAGGATCCTGCCATGCTTGCAAAGGTTATTGACATGATCAACAGCGAAAACTGGCTTGTAATGGGTGCCGATGTTAAAGGAGATATCTATGAAGGATTGCTGGAAAAAAATGCTGAGGACGTAAAGAGCGGCGCCGGACAGTATTTTACTCCTCGCGCATTGATCAGAGCCATGGTGGAATGTATTCAGCCAAAACCAATGAAAACTATCGCCGACCCGGCCTGCGGCACCGGCGGATTCTTCCTCGCTTCTTATGATTACCTGGTAACAAACAATAAACTGGACAAAGAGCAGAATAGGTTCATAAAACTCAACACTTTTTTTGGAAACGAAATTGTTGCCGGCACCAGAAGACTGGCTCTAATGAATCTTTTCCTGCACAATATTGGTGATATTGAAAGTGATAACTTCATCTCTCCTGCTGACTCTTTAATTGCAGCTTCTCCCGTTACATATGATTATGTATTAGCTAATCCGCCATTTGGTAAAAAGAGTTCTCAGACGTTCACCAATGAAGAAGGTGAGCTGGAAAAAGATGATTTAACATATAACAGGCAGGACTTCTGGGCAACCACCAGCAACAAGCAGTTAAACTTTGTTCAACATATACGGACAATGTTAAAAACAACAGGTATGGCCGCAGTTGTGGTTCCCGACAATGTTTTATTTGAAGGAGGTGCCGGAGAAACTGTCCGGAAAAAACTGTTAGAAACCACTGACCTTCATACTATTCTTCGTTTACCCACAGGCATTTTCTATGCCCAGGGTGTAAAAGCAAACGTTATTTTCTTCGATAACAAAGAGGCAGGCAAAACTCCGTGGACAAAAGAAATTTGGGTTTATGATTATAGAACTAACATTCACCATACGCTAAAGAAAAGCCCGTTACAACATGGTGACCTGAAGGATTTTATCACATGTTACAATTCAGATAACCGGCACAAACGACAAGAAACTTATAACGCTGAAACAAATCCGGAAGGACGATGGAGAAAATTCTCCTATGAGGAAATTATAAACCGTGACAAAACCAGTTTGGACATTACCTGGCTTAAAGACAAATCGTTGGCAGACCTTGACAACCTCCCTGATCCTGACGTTTTAGCC
The DNA here is from genome assembly GCA_964418865.1 of uncultured Rikenella sp. Taxonomy (GTDB): domain Bacteria; phylum Bacteroidota; class Bacteroidia; order Bacteroidales; family VadinHA17; genus SR-FBR-E99. The sequence goes on along the minus strand of CAYQNT010000048.1, from coordinate 14,613 downwards.
GCCGATATCATAGAAAACCTTGAGGCGGGTCTTGAAAGTTTCAGGGAAATCATGATAAAATTAAGTTCAGGAGATTAGAGTACGGCGCCATTCTACCCGTTGATCTCCAGATCATGTACATACTTGTTATTGTCAGACAGGAACAACTCAATAGTTATCGAATAGGGCTTCTTAATTACAATGATCTTCCGGTACGGGCTTAACTTGTCTTCAGCCTTCGCAGTGCAATAGTAATATTTGCATTTGCCATCAAACCTGTCATCTACCTCTTCAATAAGATATACTTTCAGTATCAGCGGTTCCGTATTGCCTCTCAGATAATTTGAGATGGATATCTCTGATTCACTGATTACAATCGACCTTAAGGTCCTGTCAATCTCAAAGTCACCTTTACGGATTGTTGCAGAATTGCTCTTAAATGTCTGTGAGAATGTGTTTATGCCAACCAGCGATATGATCAGAAACAGAATAGTCTTTTTCATCATATAATAGTTTATCTCAAGGGCATATTGAACCCAAAGATCGGGTAAGTGCGTTCAGTTATACGCATAAATCATGTTTTTGTTCGATCTCGCTGCTATGTGCCTGCCAACAATGACCTGACTGCCATCGCACCTAATGTTGCGGATAAAAAGTGCACTCTGTAAGAGCCTGATATTTTATGGCCTTTCAGTGCTCAAATGATCCACTTCAGATGACAGTTACTTCGTCATCCGAATAACCAAATTCATTAATATTTTCACACTCAGGTAATTCGGGGCCTTTTTATGACTATATTTGCACTATGCAAAACGAAATAACTTTAAGAGACCGTTTTCCTGAACAAAAGGAGGAAAACATCAAGGCTATGTCAAAACGTAGGGAATTATACTCACTTACCAGAGACCAGCGGGCGAAGGAAGATAACGAGGCTATTGCCCGTCGGCTGGCAAAAGAAACGGAAACGCCATCCTGATATCATGGAACAATAAGTGAAAAGCCCTGAACTATTCCAAGGGCAGATCACTCACCATTTAAGAAAAAAGAATCAAGATCACCGTCAGCGGCCCTTTCGGTCTCCTCTCTTCATAAGCTTCTCAATCTCACCCGGCTCCTTAGGGATGGATGCCGATAATATTACATTACCGGTACCTGTGATAAGTATGTCATCTTCCAGTCTGACACCAATGTTTTTATACTTTTCGTATACGGGGCCTACCTTCTCAATGAAATCATCTATCTCTTCCTCTGTAGCCTCGCTGCCATAGAGCATCTTCAGTTGGTCAAGACCCCCTGCCCGGAGGTAAATGCCGGGCTCTGCGGTTAGCACCATGCCCTTTTCCAGAGGTCTGCCCACAACAGTATCGGCTGTGACAAACGTGCGCACCATTGAGGCTGGGATACCGCTGCTTCCCACATCGTGAACATCAAGCCCCAGATAATGGTAAATGTGGTAGATAGTGTAGAACTTCCTCTGCCATTGACAACCGGGGTCAGTAACCAGTCCCATCTCATGCAGCCCTTCCATGATCACCTCCGTTGCACGTCTATGTGCGGCGGTCATGCCATTGCCGGGCTTCATCTCTTTTATTGCCTCCTTCTGGGCCCTAAGCACCAGGTCATAGATCTGCCTCTGCTCTTGTGTGAATCTGCCGTTTACAGGTATCGTACGGGTGATATCGGCAGTGTAGTATCCATATTCGGCGCCTATATCCATCAACAACAGATCACCATCCTCCATCTTTTTGTTATTGGCGGAATAATGAAGAGTAACAGTTTTCTCCCCTGAGCCCACTATAGATTCAAAACCCGGCATGGAAGATCCGTTCCGGCGAAAGTTGTATTCCAGTAGAGCCTCAATCTCAAACTCATACATTCCCGGCTTACACGCTCCCAGAGCTTCAGACAGAGCCTTACCGGTAATATCAATGGCCTTCTGAAGCATCCTCACCTCATGATCATCCTTGTATACCCGCATCTCATTAATTGACGGACCTATGTCCTTAACCAATCCGTCGGGAGCATTTCCCTGCTTCATAATCTCCATGACACGGCTCCTGAAGAGCTGGTCACGAAAATCGATATAAACCTTACCCCCTACCCTGGCTGCATCTGCTATAGCTGCCTCTGCCTCATTGTAGTTCACTACGGTGTCAGCAGCCCATCTCTTCATTATTTCACCCCTGCCGGGAACCTGCCCGGAATAGATGACATCGCGAATGCTTCTCTCCCTTGTATACAGTACATAAGGTTTGGTAGCGGCTTTCGAGAGCGACATGATCGTTCCAGGCTGATCATACCCGGTCAGGTACCAGAAGTTACTGGCAACACGGTATTCGTGACGACCACCATCATATCCGTAGTCAGCTCTGAGAAACATAATGCCATCATCTATTGTGTCAAGCAGCGCCTCCCGCCTCAGGGCTAAGAGCTTCTGAACCTCTCCGGTCATGATAAGATCGCTTACATCTGGTGCTGGCTGAGCGTCACCGTGCCGACTTTCCGGGCTGTCGCACGCGACAAGCAAAAAAATTAAAAACAGGGGGAGTATTGACTTTTTCATTGAACATTTATTATATCTCCAAAGATATTCGAATCCAAATCAGGAATAATCATTTATTTTGTTTCCATTTGCTAATAATTATTAATTACACACCTCACATTTATCCGCTCAAATGAAAAGAACCACTGTTTTTATAATCCTGACGGCGCTGCTGACACTCTCATTCAAGTCCGATAAGCCTGCTTATCTCCTATATGATTCCAATGGCAAGAATGTCAAGTATCAGAAGATGATTGAGACTATTCGTTCCGCTGATGTAGTATTTTTCGGCGAACTGCATGACAATCCCATTTCCCACTGGCTTGAATATGAGGTCACAGCTGACCTCTACAAAACTGCCGGAGAGAAGTTGGTTTTGGGAGCCGAAATGTTTGAAGCCGACAACCAGCTACTGCTTGACGAATATCTTGCCAAAAGATACGCGGCTGATAAGTTTGAAGCGGAAGTCAAGCTTTGGAAAAACTATAAGACAGACTATAAGCCGCTTGTAGAATTTGCCAGAATGAACGGTCTTCCTTTTATTGCCACCAATATTCCGAGGAGATATGCCTCCTTAGTATCCAAAAACGGGCTTGAAGTGCTCGACAGCCTGGCACCCGAAGCAAAGCAATACATTGCACCGTTGCCAATAACATATGACCCGGAATTAAAATGCTACAAGGATATGATGTCAATGGTCGGCATGCCAGGTATGGGAGGCAGGCTAAACGAGAACCTGCCCAAAGCACAGGCCTCCAAGGATGCTACCATGGCACACTTCATAGTAGAAAATATACAGCAGGGAAAGGTATTCATCCACTACAATGGCG
>CAYQNT010000048.1:0-11250 GCA_964418865.1 uncultured Rikenella sp. | reverse complement strand
ACTATCAGGGGATAATACATTATCTTATGGAATATGCCCCTTCATTGAAGGTAGCAACCATCACCACGGTACTGCAGAATGATTCAGGGAAACTGGAGCCTGACAACGCCGGGCTCGCTGATTTTATTATAGTCATCCCTGAGACGATGACCCGCACCTACTGAACTTATTGCAGTTGATTTGTAAAAAGAGTAGTTTTGGACTCAACTGCCAGATTAATACATTTACTGCTTAAACAAAAATGGTATTAACTACGGAGCAAGTTCCATCAATATATCGTTCAGCAAGGTGCGGCATATCAATCCGCAGACTTGGGGAGAGCTTGGCGAAACTAATTTACCAAACCGATTAATCTCAACCAAATCATAACAGAGACAAGATGACGACAGGTGTAGCAGCGGCTCCTATCAGCCGCAAGAATTACATTTTTGGCATGACAGTGGTTTGTCACATGGCTTAACGGCATCCTCATTCCGTTTCTGCGGACTGCATGTGAGCTGACTGATTTTCAGGCCTATTTTGTAACGTTTGCCTTTTATATCTCTTATTTCGTAATGTCGCTTCCTTCATCAGCGTTGCTCAAGAAGACAGGCTTTAAAAACGGTATGTCAATAGGGCTCTGGATCATGGCTGTAGGAGCACTTATTTTTATCCCTGCTGCCTTTTCCAGAAATTTCGTCGTCTTTCTTATCGGTCTGTTTGTCCAGGGCACTGGTCTGGCCCTTTTGCAGACGGCTGTCAATCCTTATGTCACCATCATCGGGCCGCGTGAGAGTGCTGCCAAACGAATAAGCATGATGGGCATTGCCAACAAGTTTGCAGGAGCCATTGCACCCGTCATCCTTGGCGCCCATATCATGAAAGACTCTCATATCCTTGACCAGCAGCTTGCCGCTGCATCTGACCTCCTGGCCAAGTCTGCTATTCTGGACCAGCTCGCCATACGTGTCATCAACCCATATATAATCATGGCTGTTATACTGGTAGCACTCGGGCTGATGCTCCTGTTTGCACACCTGCCTGAAGTTGATACCGACTCAGAGGAGCCGTCAGTTGGTGAGACCAATGTCAACAAGACAAGTATATGGCACTTCCCTCACATGATAGTGGGAGCAATTGCCCTCTTCTTTTATGTTGGTGTTGAGGTCATTGCCGGCGACACGATTATCAGGTACGGCGATTCGTTGCAGGTTGGAATGTCATCCGCAAAATATTTCACCTCTCTGACAATGCTTGGCATGATAATAGGGTATATCTGCGGCATCATATTCATACCCAAGTTCCTGTCACAGGTGAGTGCTCTGCGTATTTCAGCAATCCTTGGTCTTGTATTTACGCTGGGGGCCGTCATTACGCCGGCTCACCTGCAGTTAATAATGCCCTTCAGGGATCTGGTCACATTTGAGTCCGTTACCCTCACCATACCGGTTACAGTTCTGTTTGTAGCTCTTCTCGGGCTGGCCAATGCGCTTATCTGGCCTTCCATGTGGCCGCTGGCGCTAGAGGGCTTAGGGCGATTTACCAAGACGGCATCAGCTCTTCTGGTCATGGCGGTTACCGGTGGCGCTTTAATCCCGCTGCTATACGGAAAAATGGCTGACATATTCAGCACCCAGGCCGCTTACTGGGTATGCATCCCCTCCTACCTCATCCTGCTTTACTATTCACTGCACGGATACAAGCTAAAGGGAAGGTAATCTCCGGTATGATGGAACCCGATCTGAAAAAGATCTTCAACAGCTTCAGTGCGGAAGGCTCCTTCCTCTCCGGCTATTCCTTCGGTCCGGGTCATATTCATGATACCTACCGGATCACTACAGCAGAAAAGGAGTGTGACGATTACATCCTGCAGCGACTTAACAATAATGTCTTTAAGGACATACCACAGCTGCAGGAGAACATGGAGAGGGTTACCTTACACCTGAGAGCTAAAATATCAGCCATCAGTGGCAGCGATGTCAACAGGGAGTGCCTAACGCTAATACCGGCAAAAGATAACGGAATAACATTCATCAGGGACGAAGAAGGCAGCTACTGGCGAATGTTCATTTTTATCTCCGATCACCGTTCATATGAGAGGGTTGACTCTCAGCACAAGGCCAACGAGGGCGGGAGGATTATTGGTAGATTCCAGGCTATGCTCTCCGATCTGCCAGGCAAGCCGCTCCATGAGACCATCCCTGACTTTCATAATATTGCCCGGAGACTGGAGACATTTCACCGTGTCATTGACAAGGACCCTGCCGGCAGAGTAAAATCAGTGAGACAGGAGATTGAGGAGATCATCAGTCGCGAGGAAGAAATGAAGATACTGATCCAACTCGGCGAAGAGGGGAAGATACCTGTAAGGATAACTCACAATGACACCAAGTTCAATAACATACTTTTTGACACCAATGACAAGGCGCTCTGCCTCATTGACCTTGACACCGTGATGCCCGGGTTTGTTCACTACGACTTCGGTGATGCAATTCGCACTGCCACAAACAGGGCGGATGAAGACAGCACAGATCTCTCATCAGTATCAATGGATATAGATATTTACACGGCTTATGCTGAGGGTTACCTCTCGGAGACACTGAGCACTCTCAACCCCACGGAGATCGAATATCTTCCCTTTGCACCCAAGCTGCTGACATATATTATGGCAACAAGGTTCCTCACCGATTATATCGACGGCGACCACTACTACAAGATCAATTCTCCCCTGCACAACCTGGAGAGGACGAAAGCACAGCTGGCTCTTTTGACTGATATGGAGGCCCAGTACGACAACATGGTTCAAATAATTAAAAATATAACGCGATGAAAAGATCCCTATTACTGATCATTCTGGCAATCTTCGCATTCTCTCCCGCCAATTCGCAGAAAACTGCCACTGCTGTTGACAGCTCGAAATACTCAGCTTACTGGTGGCATAGTAAGGACATGTACGATCACCTTCCCGACACCAGAAACGAGATTATCTTTTTGGGTAACAGTATCACCGATGGTGCCGAATGGTCTGAGCTGCTGAATAATAAAAAGGTGCACAACAGAGGTATCAGTGCCGATGTCACTGAAGGTATCCTGCTTCGCCTTGATGCTGTCACCAGAGTGAAGCCGGCAAAGATCTTCATAATGATCGGCGTCAATGACCTGTCGCGAAACATGACTATTGATCAGGTGATCGCCAATTACCGGACCATCCTGGAGCGGATAAGAACTGAAACACCAAAAACCAGGGTATATGTTGAAAGTATCCTCCCGGTTAACCCGGCCACCGGCATGGCACTTAGCCACACTAACAAGACGGAGGTGATAATGGAGCTCAACGGAAGGCTGAGAGAGCTTGCGACGGAGTTCGGGCATACGTACATTGATCTGTTCAGTATAATGGCAGATGCAGACAACCATCTCCCAAAAAGTTTCAGCATTGACGGACTCCACCTCTCCTATGAAGGCTATAGGGTCTGGGTAGATGCGATAAAACAATACGTAAGGTAAGTTTGTTCTATAGCTGCGAGCCTGCAAATCAAAATTTTATGCAGGTACTCCTGTGTTCGTTAGAGGATTGGTTTGCTTATGTTTAGCAAACAAATGACAATCGTTATGCTATGACAGGCCGCCGGAATTGCACGTTAAACCAATGGAAAACTCATGGACATAAACGGGAAGTACTTCAGATCATTTCTTGAAAGGGAAGAGTCGCTCCGTAAACAATACAGTACTGAACGCATTAAGAAACAACACGCTAAGGGCAAACTGACGGCCCATGAAAGAATAGCGCTGTTGTTTGATGCAGGCACCTTTGAAGAGATAGATGCCTACGTTACTCCTTCCGATCAGGGTGTGGAGTTCGGGAAGATAGAGATGTCATACGGTGATGGGGTAGTTACCGGTCATGGGAAGATTGACGGGAGGCTTGTATTTGCTTTCTCTCAGGATTTTACCATCATGGGTGGCTCCCTGGGGATAGTTCATGCCCGTAAAATAGCTAAGGTGCAGGAGATGGCACTTAAGATGGGAGCTCCTTTCATCGGTATCAATGACTCAGGAGGTGCAAGGATACAGGAAGGTATAGCCAGCCTGAACGGCTATGGGGTCATCTTTAACAATATTATCCAGTCGTCAGGCATTATACCGCAGATATCAGTGATAATGGGTCCGGCAGCGGGTGGCGCCGTCTATGCCCCCGCCCTGACAGACTGGGTGTTCATGACCAGCAATACGAGCTATATGTTCGTCACCGGTCCCAACGTGGTAAGGGAGGTGCTGAATGAAGAGATAACCAGCGAGGAGCTGGGTGGCGCAGAGATCCATGCCCGTAAAAGCGGTGTGGCGAATATGATATATGATGATGAAGAGAACACAATCATCGCAGTAAGGAAGTTCCTCTCATATCTTCCCTCCAACAACCTTGAGAACCCGCCCGTAGCAAGCTATGGTGATGAGACTCCCGACGTCAACCCCAGACTGCGTGATATAGTTCCGGATGATCCTAACAAGGCTTACGATGTGCGTGATGTCATCAACCAGATTGTTGACCGTAACAGTTTCTTTGAGACCTCGGAACTTTTTGCTCCAAACATCATCACAGGCTTCGGCCGGATGGAAGGAAGAACAACGGGTATCATAGCCAACCAGCCCAAGGTGCTTGCCGGGGTGCTTGACATCGACTCATCAACAAAAGGTGCGCGCTTCATACGTTTCTGTGATGCTTTCAACATCCCATTGCTTACTCTTGAAGATGTGCCGGGCTTCCTTCCCGGGAAGGACCAGGAACACTCCGGCATCATAAAGCACGGTGCAAAGCTTCTCTTCGCCTATGCTGAGGCTACGGTGCCGCGGATAACCGTGATACTGCGCAAGGCATACGGAGGAGCATTCATAGTAATGAACAGCAAAGGGCTGGGGGGCGATTTCAACTTTGCCTGGCCGTCAGCAGAGATAGCGGTGATGGGGCCTGACGGTGCTGTGGCAATATTATACCGGCGCGAGCTGGCCGAAGCAAAGGATCCGGTAGCCCTGAAGAAAGAACTAGTGCGTAAGTACAGGGAGAAAGTAGCAAACCCATTCATAGCTGACGCAAAGGGCTACATTGATGAGGTTATTGACCCTGCCATGACCCGCAGGAAGCTTATTTCAGCTTTCTCGGCGCTGAGCGACAAGAGTGTGAAGGTGCCTACCAGAAAACACGGGAATATGCCGTTGTAGGGCAGCCATCAGTCGGCAGTCGGCAGTCAGCAGTTGGCAGCCAACAGTCAGCAGTAGCCAGTGACTGAAGACTGAGGACTGAGGACTGAAGACTGAGAGTATGGGGATCAAGAATTGTAGAAAAATGAGATGAAAAAAATTAAGCGAATACTGATCGCCAACCGGGGCGAGATTGCTGTAAGGATCATGAAAACAGCCCATAGGATGGGCATAAAATGCGTGGCTGTACGCACCTCAGCAGAACCCGACGCTATGTACCTCTCAATGGCAGACATCATCCATGAGGTTGATGACGAAACGGCTGAGATACCTCTCTTTCTTGACATTGACAAACTGATAGCCATAGCCCTTGAGACAAAGTGTGATGCATTGCATCCGGGTTATGGCTTCCTGTCTGAGAATGCATATTTTGCCGGACAGTGTCGTGATAACAAGATCATTTTCATCGGTCCCTCCCCTGACGCCATATACAAGATGGGCAACAAGCCTGTGGCACGCCAGATTGCTCTCAGGCATAAGGTACCCATGGCTATGGGCACTCCCGGCAATGTTGCCAATGAAGATGAAGCCCTGCGCCACGCTTCAAGAATAGGATATCCGGTGATCATCAAGGCTGCCTCAGGCGGTGGCGGGCGAGGCATGCGCATCGTTAGGCAGGAGTCAGAGATGGAAAAGATGTTTACCCTCGCCAGCCGCGAGGCCGGGAAGGCATTCAATGACCCCAGCGTCTTTATCGAGAAATATATTGAGAATCCCAAGCATATTGAGTTCCAGATACTGGGTGACATGCAGGGTAATATCATTCATCTTGGAGAAAGGGAATGTTCGATACAACGCAAACATCAGAAACTGCTCGAAGAGGCCCCCTCCCCCGCACTTGACGAAGATCTGAGAAGAATCATGGGCGAGACTGCCGTCAGGATAGCCAGGGCTGTCGGATACTACTCTGCCGGTACGGTTGAGTTCCTGCTCGACTCCGACCGGAACTTTTATTTCATGGAGATGAACACCAGAATTCAGGTTGAGCATCCCGTTACAGAGATGATCACCGGTGTTGATCTCATTGAACAGCAGATACATATTGCCTCAGGCAGAGAACTGACGCTGAAGCAGGAAGATATCAGGCTCACGGGCTGGGCTATCGAGTGCAGGATAAATGCCGAAGATGTACAAGCAGGGTTTGCTCCCTCACCGGGCAGGATAGAAATGATCAGCTTCCCTGAAGGACCGGGAATAAGGGTAGATACCGGCGTCAGGGCCGGATCATCAATAGTCTCCTCTTACGATTCAATGATCGCCAAGCTGATCGTCACCGGAGCTGATCGCAGACAGGCTGTCACAAACACCAAGATGGCCCTGGACAAAGTATGGATCAAAGGCACTAAAACCACCCTGCCGTTCTTCAGAATGCTCATGCGCAATCAACTCTTTCAGAAAGGCACTTTCACAACCTCATTCATTGAAAAGGATCTGGAGAAATATTATGCCAGCAGTGAATATGAGGAGACTATTTCTGCATGGCTTGCTACAAAACTGTTCATAGAAGAAAATCTTGCAGAAAAGAACAGAGTCATAAGCTTCGATCAGAGCCGGGAACTGACGCCCTGGCTGCTTAAAAAAAGACTTACACAATTTTAACTACTCCAAATGAGCCCTGAAAAGCCTGCCATAAAAAAGTTATATGCCCTGTCAAATGAAGGCAAAAAGTTCTCTTTTACCCTGCCCCTGAAGAACATCATCAAGGTCAACGGAAGGGAGTACAGCATAGAACTACGTGAGGATGAGAAGCACGGAGTTCATGTGATGTGGAAGAACAGGCGTTATCCGGTTGAGATTGTTCGTACCAAACAGAACAGGTATGAGATTCTCTTCAACGATATAAGCCATGTGTTCACGGTAGAGACACCCGTATCAATGCAGCGCAGGAAGGTGCTGGGTACAGGCAAGGGCAGAAGCTCTACCCTTGTGGTGAAAGCGCCCATGCCTGGCAAGATCATTGATGTTCTTGCGCGTGAGAACGCCGAGGTGATGCGGGGAGAGACGCTCGTCATACTGGAAGCCATGAAGATGCAGAACGAGATACAATCCATCGTTGCCGGCACCATCATCAGAATAGGCGTCAAAGCCGGCCAGAATGTATTGAAAGATGATATCTTAGCAGAGATAACCGTCAAATAGTTATATAATGACAAGAAACAGCCGTTTCATCCTATCGTCACTGGCGACGGTGGTGATCATTGTCTTTTTCATTTCATGCACCCGCTTTTCCGGTAATGGCTTTTCATCTTCATGGGAGAAGTATCCTGACAGCAGATGGACCGGACCTGATCTGTGGGCAAACAGGCTTGCTGACTGGGAAGTGCGTGAAGGAAGGCTCACCTGCACCGCTAATATGCCGCTGCGTACCGTTCACCTCATGACACGCAGGGTTGGTCCCGAGGAGGGAAACCTCATAACGATGGTAAATATCCGCAGGGAAAACAGTGGCACAGGCATGGCTGATGAAGCAGCAGGTATACTGATTGGCGCCGGGCCAGCCCTGGACTACCGTTCGGCAAGCCTCATATTCCATTCATGGGGTGAAGGCGCAGGGCTCTTCATCGGAATTGACGGCGAAGGAAAGGTATTTGTCCGTGATCTGGAACATGAAACTGAGTATCCTGCGTACGCCTCCAGGGGAATAGCCAGCTGGCAGGAGATAATTCTCAGGATCACGACAGAAAAGGGTGAAGAGGGCATGGCGCAGATAAGGGTCATGGCCGTAGATCCGCTCTCAAGACGCGTTATCTCTGAGATCAAAGGATTTAGCATTGACTCCGACAGGCTTACAGGCAATATAGGGCTCGTCTCCCACTACGGAAGAGACAAAGATTGTAGCAGCCTCTTCTCATTCGCTGAATGGAAGGTAAGAGGCTCACGGCTCCAGAGTCACAAAGAGCGAAGCACAGGGCCTATAGTCACTGCACAATATACACTGAGCAGGGGCACTCTGAAAATGACCGCCCAGCTCATGCCGGTTGCAAAAGAGGTATGTGACTCCGTCGATCTGCAATTCTCTGATGAAGGGAAATGGCAGACAGTTGCCAGAGCTGCGGTTGACACTCCTTCCTATACAGCATCATTCAGGCTACCGGGCTTCAGCAACAGTGACGACAGACCATTCCGCCTGGTTGCTCACTACATGTTCGGCAAAGGATCGGTCAATACCCTCACCGGAACGGTGAAACATGACCCGGTAGAGAAAGAGGAGATAAGGTTGCTCTCACTATCATGCATTGAACAGGTAATCAAACCGGACCCGAAGAGGTGGGCAGGGATTGATGCAGGCTATTTTCCCTTTGAATGGGGAGTTCTCTACCCGCACACCAGGATGACCTGGAACATCATGAAGCAGAAGCCAGATATTCTCTTCTTTGCCGGTGACCAGGTGTATGAGAGCGCCTCTCCCACTGCCGCCGTCTTCGGAGCAAACGCCGTAGAGGATTATCTTTACAAGTGGTATCTGTGGTGCTTCACCTACCGCGACCTGACAACTGTCATCCCGTCAATAACTATCCCCGATGACCACGACGTTTACCACGGCAACCTGTGGGGATGCGGCGGCAGAGCTACCCCTCCGGGCCTTGAAGGAGCCGCTGCTCAGGACGCAGGCGGTTACCGTATGCCTGCCCGTTTCGTTAACCTGGTTCAAAAGACACAGACAAGCCATCTGCCCGACCCGGTTGATCCTCAGCCTGCCGAACAGGGAATAGGTGTCTATTTCACTGAATGCAACATTGGTGGAGTAAGCCTTGCAGTGATTGAGGATCGCAAATTTAAATCGGCGCCGGCTGAGCTCCTGCCAGCAGCCATGATAGTTAACGGCTGGGCTCAGAATCCGGGCTGGAAGCCATGGTGGAACACAGACACTAAAGAGGCCACACTTCTAGGCGACCGGCAATACGCGTTCCTGGAGCAATGGGCAGCCGATTGGACCGGGAGAACATGGATGAAGGCAGTGCTGTCACAGACACTCTGGGCGAACCTGGCTACACTGCCCGACTCTGCTAAGAACGACGCAATAGTGCCATTACTGGAAATACCTGACTCGGGCATTTATGTAAAAGGCGACAAGATTATAGCTGATTACGACTCCGACGGATGGCCTCAGAACGGCCGCGACAAAGCGTTGAAGATAATCCGCAAGGCATTTGCATTACATATCTGCGGCGACCAGCACCTGCCCTCTACTATCCAGTACGGAACCGACAGCTGGGGTGACGCCGGCTATGCAATCGTATCGCCTGCAACAGGGAATATTTTTCCAAGAAGGTGGTTTCCCCCAGATCCGGGGAGGAACAGGGCTGACAGCGCTCCCGAGTATACCGGCGAGTTCAATGATGGCTTTGGCAACAAAATAACAGTATATGCAGTTGCTAATCCTCATAAAAGCAAGGTAACTCCAACCAGACAGAATGAACTGGTCACAGGTTACAGCGCCATCACCTTCCACAAGGGTACCCGCGAGATAGAACTGGCTAACTGGCCCGGTTATGCAGACCCCACCAGTGACAAGCCATTCCCCGGGTGGCCGATAACCATAAGACAGGCTGACAACTATGGAAGGAAAACCGTTGGCTGGTTGCCGGAGGTGGTGATCAAAGGACTTTCTGACCCGGTTATCAGGGTGATCAGTGAAGGCACCGGTGAGATGATCTACAATCTCAGAATCAGTGGCAATTCATATCAGCCAGGGATATTTTATTACGGATCCTATACGATAGAGGCAGGTGACCCTGACAGAGATCTCTGGCAGAAGATTGAAGGGCTACAGCCATGGACCTCGCGTGACAGGCCACAGATAATCCTCACATTCTGAAATTGCCTCGAATGTAGAGGCAGGACTGAGACCCGCCTCGGAAGCACAATTACTCCAGCTGCCCCTATAAATTAAAAAAGGCAGGTCCGCAGACCTGCCTCCAAAAACAATAACAATGTTATAACATCCTTAATCTAGATGATTACGCTTTAGGTGCATTCTTGAGTGTGGCCACAAGGAAATTCCAGAATTTTCCTACTGAGGCAATCTCCACCTTTTCGTCAGGACTATGCGGATAACGGATTGTAGGACCGAAGCTGATCGAGTCAAGCTTGGGATAGGGCCCCATAATGATGCCGCACTCGAGACCAGCATGTATAGCCTTTATCTCCGGAATCCTTCCATAGAGTTTATTATAAGTATCCTTCATGGTAACCAGAATGGCGCTGTCCATATTTGGTTTCCATCCAGGATAACTGCCTGATAGTTTAACCTCCGCCCCTGCCAGCTGGAATCCGGCAGCTATCTTCCATGCTACGGCTTCCTTAGCTGTCTCCACAGAGCTTCTTGTCAGGCAGAAAGATTCAAACTTACCCTCTTTGATCTTGACCACAGACAGGTTGTTGGATGTCTCTACTACACCAGGCATGCTGACACTCATCCTCTCCACTCCGTTGTGACAGACGAACACACCCCTGATGATCCTGTACTGGTCGCCCTCATTCATTACCTTCTCAGGGGCTTCACATTTTTTTGCTGTGAACCTGATATCAGGATCAATATCACTGAATTCTGACCTGTACATCTTTTCATAGCCCTTGATGAACTTTTCAAATTCGGCGCTACGGATTGTCGGAGTTACAACTGTGGCAAAGGCTTCACGCGGTATTGCATTGCGTAGATCACCACCGGTGTAATCAACAATACGCATTCCGAAATCAGTCTCAGCCTGCATGAAAAATCTGAACATCAGTTTATTGGCATTTGCTTTGCCGAGATGTATATCAAGACCCGAATGACCGCCTTTGAGTCCCTTAAGGGTCAGTTTGTAAGCTGTCATCCCCGCCGGGGTCTTTTCCTGCTTGTAGTTACGCTCAGCGCTGACATCAATACCACCAGCACAGCCTACATACAGTTCGCCCTCATCCTCGGAGTCAAGGTTCATCAGTATCTCACCCTTGAGAACACCTTTCTTCAGATTATTGGCACCGGTCATACCGGTCTCTTCATCAACAGTAAAGAGAGCCTCAATAGGA
>CAYQNT010000047.1:16781-19223 GCA_964418865.1 uncultured Rikenella sp. | reverse complement strand
GACCCTCGGCGTGACAGGCCGATATTCTAACCAAACTGAACTACCGCACCAAAAGTGTGGCAAAATTAATCCATTTTTTCATTCCTCAAAATGTTTTGTTCAAATAAATCCCGAACTGCTCCTGATATCTGTTAATGATTAGAAAAGTATCTCAGAATCAGACAAAAAGAGATCATAAAACAGAGCCCAATTCATCAGGTTCCTTATATTTGTTTAAGATCCAGAATATGAAAAGTATTTATTTGCAGATAGCTGAATCCGGCAGCGGAGGAGCTGGCCTCGTGCTGGCAACAGTCACCGGTACGAGCGGGTCAACCCCTCAGAAGCCCGGGACCCTGGCTCTTTTTGCCAATGGAAAACTGATTGCAGGAACCCTCGGCGGTGGCGCTTTGGAAAATGAAACTGCCATATACGCTGCCAGCTGCCTCGAGGCCAGGGAGTCTGCAATGCTTCACTTCTCTTTTGGCATCGAACCCTCTTTATCCGGGGACAAAGAGCCGGCACTGCTTCAAATTCCTGTTGGCATGAAGGCCCCTTGCTTAGACGACAACGAGTCTGCAATGATTCATTTCTCTGTAGGCATGGAGGCCCCTGACCATGAAGAGGCTGCGTGTAGCGGAACGGTATCTATACTGGCAGACAGCGAACCACTGTCATGTATAACTGTATTTCGTGAGATGCAGCAGAGCATAATAGCCGGAGTACCCGGAGTGCTCATCACACGCGTAGTTCCATGGAATGATGCTCAGGTGATGATAAAAAGATGCTGGTCAACAGGCAGCGGGGAGCTGAAAATACCGGGTGATGCCGGAGTAAAGATCGTCGATGAGGTGAAGAAAATACTTGCATCAGGCAGTAGGGCAGGGTACAGTGAGATGGATATTATTATCCCGGGTGAACAACAGGGTGCAAAGATCTTTCTTGATCCTGTTTTTCCTCTTCAAAGCAGATAAGTTTCTGAGTCTTTTTTAATTGTCACCTGAACCAGCTGTCTGGAAAATTAACCAGGTAGACCTTGTCTGTTGCCCTTGTCAGGGCTGTGTAGAACCATCTCAGATAATCAATGGTAGGCTCTTTCCGGTTGAACATGCCTTGGTCTATGAAGACCCTTTCCCACTGTCCGCCCTGCGACTTATGGCAGGTGACGGCATAGGCAAACTTGATCTGCAGGGCATTGTAGTAGGGATCATCCCTTACCGTTTCAAACTGCTTCCTCTTTGAGCTGATGCCCGGATGATCAGCCAGCACTGCAAAATAGAGCTCTCTTGATTTCTCTGATGTCAGCGAGGGGGTAGCCATCATCAGAGTGTCAAGCATCACTTTGGCATCTATCTCCAGCTCAGCATCACGGAACCAGAGCGTCATATCTGCAAACCGCATCCCGTAAATCTCCTCTTGGTTCCTGATCCTGCGCACCTCGGCAATGTCGCCGTTAGCGATGAAGGAGGTGTTCTCGTTATCCTTCAGCCAGTAGTAGTTGTTCCTGACAACCATTATTATGTCGCCGGCGCTGATCTCTTCCTCGCGGAAGAATACCCTGTTGCGTATCCCCTGATTATACTTGTTGGCCAGATTGTTCGAATTCACTACCACTATGGCCCCGTCAGTGCCGCATTTGTCATATGATTCGGCGAGACGCTCAATCAAATCGTTACCGCTAAGGCGCTCAATGTCATCGAAACCGCTAAGGGACAGCTCCGGTACTGACAGGTCGCCGTCGCTTACCTGCTGCCTGACAGCAGTGGCGTTCATCAGTATGCCTGACCCTTCGCTCTGCCGTATCACCTGACGAAGCTCAAAGGTCTCAAGTGCGAATCCGGTGGAACGTAATACATTTTCGTCGAGGGCAGGGCTGACAATCGATCCTACCGGGGGCAGCTGAGCTACGTCGCCAACAAGAATAAGCTTGCAGTCGGTGCCGGCGTAGACATACTCAAGAAGGTCTTCCAGAAGCCTCCCGCTGCCGAACATAGATCCCTCCGACGAGTCATCAGGTATCATTGATGCTTCATCAATAATGAAGTATGTCTCTTTGTGCAGGTTCCTGTCGAGAACAAATTTGCCAACCCCGTCAGTTGCCGACTTCTGCCGGTATATTTTGCGGTGAACCGTATAGGCTTCTATACCTGAATAAGATCGCAAAACCTTGGCTGCCCTGCCTGTAGGGGCCAGGAGGACGCACTTCTGCCGTAGGGTGTTGAGAGTGGCCACCAACGAAGCTATGACGCTGGTCTTGCCTGTGCCGGCATATCCTGTCAGCAGGAAGATCACATCATTGGTATTGTTAGTCACGAACCCAGCCAGCATCTGCATGCAGTCAGACTGATCCTGTGTAGGAATGTAACCCAGGTTTTTCTCGAGAAGAGTATAAATATTCTCCTTCCTCATTTTATTTAACCAAAGCGGATAACGATCTGCTTTTTTTTTAAATTTGCACAAAGT
>CAYQNT010000047.1:16113-16758 GCA_964418865.1 uncultured Rikenella sp. | reverse complement strand
GGGCTCTCAACATCGTATTTACCATCATCATCATCGTGCTGGTTTATTTTCTTGTGGAAAGCATAATGAAACCAATTCGCTTTAATAAGGAAAAGGATGCAAGGGAAGCAGCCATAAAGGAGAGACTTATTGATATCAGAACTGCTCAGGAAGCCTTTAAATCTGTTAAGGGACGTTATACCGGTAGTTTTGACACACTGACCACCTTCCTTAAAACTGACTCCCTGCCGCTTGTGTTCAAGCGTGGTGCTCTTACTGACGAGATGATATCCGCAGGCATTACCAGCGAAAGGGAAGCCGTGAAAAAGGGACTCATCAGAAGAGACACAAGCTATATAGCTGTGCTTGATTCAGTATTTCACAAGGAGTATCCCATTGACGATCTCAGGTATGTGCCGTTTACAGATAAGGCTGAATTCACAATGTCAGCAGGCAGGGTGATGACCACCTCCATGGTCATGGTAAACGTATTTGAGGCATATGTGCTTAACAATGTTTTCCTCAGTGATCTTGACAAGTATCTGGTGGCCAACTACAATGAGCTGAGAACAAAGATCACAGGTTTTCCGGGCATGAAGGTGGGTGATGTTAAGGTGCCCAATAATAATGCCGGGAACTGGGAGGATTAATGGCCACGTCGCAGAT
>CAYQNT010000047.1:0-16103 GCA_964418865.1 uncultured Rikenella sp. | reverse complement strand
GTATCGATTGCAGTGCTTGATCTTCTGCGCGGTAAGTATGTCATGCTCAGGCATTATTCGCGCCATACTCCGGCAGACGGCAATGTCAGAAGCTATGATGACATAATAGGCTCTGATGATTTTCTGAAGCAAAAATACAGGAAGGTAATTATTATCCTCCCCACGCAGCTTTTTACCCTTGTCCCGACACCGGTATATGAGCCTGGCCTTAAGGAAG
This sequence comes from uncultured Rikenella sp., assembly GCA_964418865.1. GTDB lineage: Bacteria > Bacteroidota > Bacteroidia > Bacteroidales > VadinHA17 > SR-FBR-E99. The sequence continues at coordinate 15,886 of CAYQNT010000047.1, read as the reverse complement.
ACTATTTTCACTTTAACTTTAATGTGCCGGAGGAGACTGCTGTCTTATCAAACCTGCTCCCCTTCCCGGAGTCTACGGTTCTCTTCTCCCCTGAAAACAGCATAATAGAAAGTATTAACAAGCACTGGCCTACCGTCATGCCATGGCATCACACCAGACCGCTTATCTGGCATGTCTGGTCAGCCTGCCGGGCATCAGATAACTCTTATGTACACTGTCACTTTGAGAAGAGTTATATCACGCTGGTCATTATGGAAAGGAGAAACCTGATCTTTTGCAACAGCTTCCCTGTCTCTGCCAGCACAGATACACCTTATTTCCTCTTTAACGTGCTGGACAAAAACGGCATCAGAGACAATGAAACCATTCATGTCAGCGGCACTATTGAACCTTACAGTGAAGCACATCTCGCTCTGCTTAATTTTACGCCGGATATAAAGTTTGCCACTCCTTTAATAAGGCAAAGCTTCAGCTATGTAATGAGCGAGGTGCACCTGCATCGCTGGCTTAATCTCTTCACAGCAGCAGAGTGCGAATAATCGGAGGGCAGTTCAGGGGAAGACTCATTGAGCCACCGTCAGGACTTAAAGCAAGGCCTACAACTGACTTTGCACGTGAAAGCCTGATGAACATTCTCAACAACAGATTTGATTTTGCTGACATATCAGTGCTGGACCTCTTCGGAGGCTCCGGCGCCATCAGTTATGAGTTTGCCTCAAGAGGAACAGTGGATATAGATATTATCGAGACGGACAGACGCAATTGCGATTTTATTGGCAGAACCCTGCGCATGTTCAACTTCACATCGGTGAAGATTCACAGGATAGATGTACGTGACTGGCTCAAGATATGCCATAAACAATATGATATCATCTTTGCCGACCCTCCATATGCCCTCCGGTGGCTGGAGGAGATACCTGAAATGGTAATGCGGTCAGGAGCTGTGAAAGGTTCCACACTTTTCATTCTTGAACACCCCAAAAATCTTAACTTCAGCAATCATGACCTTTTCTCTGAGCACAGGAGTTACGGTAACGTAAATTTTTCTTTCTTTACACCGGAGAACCATACTTAAAGTCAAACTTCAACTATTTTCATGGGTTTTGTTTATTCTTTTTTAATCACCCCAATAATTTGCTTTGATGAGCTCTCCGCCATTCGGTGGATCGGTATCCCGCAGCCTATCGTGAAATATGAGTTCACAACTTGCTCCGGGGCTAATTCCAGGATTTTTGTTTAAACCCAGCATTACAAACTATTAAGATTTTATTCGCTATTTGATATTTTAAACCTTAACCTTTCAAAACATGAGAAAACTGCTTTTAACAAGTGTGACCTTCTGCATGATGGTATTTTCTGTATTCGGACAACAGAAAGCCATTACAGGAGTGGTCACGGACAAGACTGACGGTCTGCCCATAATAGGGGCGACGGTCAGGATTCAAGGAACATCTGTCGGAACAGCTACTGACATCAACGGCAGATACTCAATCCAGGCAGAACCGGGGAACACAATTATTTTCCGGTATGTCGGGATGAAGTCAAGTGAATTAACAGTTGGTTCAGGCAATGTCCTTGATGTTGCACTGGAGCTGGATAACGTGGGCCTTGATGAGATTATCGTTGTCGGCTATGGCTCAGCAATCAAGAGAGAGCTCACCGGTGCTATCACAAAGGTAGAGACAAAAGGTATTGCCGAAATACCCTCTGGTAGCTTTGAATCAGCAATCCAGGGCAAGACTTCCGGTGTCTTTATTGAACAGGCTAGCGGAAAGCTTGGCGAGACAGTCAAGATGAGGATCCGCGGATCATCATCCGTCTCCGCAAACAACCAGCCTCTTTATGTTGTTGACGGCGTACCGATAACCACTGAGAATCTCTCCAGCTCCGGCAACCAGCCTACCAGCCCGCTGGCAGACCTGGCAATGACCGACGTAGAGTCAATACAGATACTCAAGGATGCTTCTGCAGCTGCTATCTACGGTTCAAGAGCTTCAAACGGTGTGGTTATTATCCAGACCAAAAGAGGGAAAACCGGGGCAACGAAATTTGACGTACAGTACACTACCGGCTTAAGTGAACCGAGTCATCTGGTCGACTGGCTTAATGGCCCCCAATACCTTGAATTACTGGGCGAGTCAATGGATAACGTCTCTGAAGGTGGCCTGGTATGGGGATGGTTACCTAAGGATGAGATGCTTGAAACATTTATAGGCGACACATGGGATAAAGGATATAACACTGACTGGCAGAAAGAAGCTTTCCAGAAGGGCTCAATGAACAGGGTGAATGTATCTGCATCAGGCGGATCTGAAAAAACCAAATTCTATACGGGTGTCAGTTATGATGATACAAAGGGTATCATGCGTGGCAACAATATGAATAAGATGAGTGTAAGGCTTAATCTGGATCAGGAAGCTACGGAAAAGCTGAGCTTTGGCGTACAGATGAATGTTATGCGCACTGAGATGGAGAGGGTACAGAATGACAATGCCTTTGCAACTCCGCTTCAGCTGGTTGCACAGTCACCGTTGACCCCGGTTTATGATCCTGAGACAGGTGAACTAAACACCAATACCATTTATTATAACGGGCTGATATCACTGAGGGATGAACAGAACAACCAGACCTCATTCAGAACACTCGCTAATTTGTACGCAGGTTATAAGATATTTAAGGACCTCACCTTCAAGAGTGAGTTCGGAACAGATATCTATGACCTGAGAGAGAAGAATTTCTGGGGTAGAGAGACTATCACCGGCGGACCTGCCGGGGAGGCACAGAACCGCTCAGTCAATGTTGTTAACTACAACTGGGAGAACTACCTTACTTATATCAAGTCGTTTGGCGTACACAATGTTAATATCATAGGGGGTATGTCATACCAGCAGTCAAACACCGTAGGCTCAAATATAGAAGCGAAAGGCTTTCCAACCGATGATTTCACGAACATCGCTAATGCTGCTGAGGCAACTGCGTTCTCAGGCTGGGAGACGGCAACAACATACCTCTCATATTTTGCACGTGCAAACTACAAGATGAATGATAAGTATTTCTTCACCCTGAGCGGCCGTGTTGATGGCTCTTCACGATTTGGAGTGGATAACCGTTTCGGTTTCTTCCCTGCCGGATCTGCAGGATGGATTGTTTCTCAGGAAGATTTCATGACGGGTATAAAGGATGTGCTTAGTTATCTCAAGGTAAGAGCCAGCTACGGTATCACCGGCAACTCAGGAATTCCTGATTATGCTCATCTTGCACTTTATGACGGTGTCAACTATGCCGGTCGTTCAGGCCTCGAGTCCGTGCAGCTTCAGAGCAGGGAACTGGGATGGGAGAGTACAGCACAGGTTGATGTCGGTCTTGACTTCGGGCTCTTCAATAACAAGCTCACAGGCGAATTTGACTGGTACTACAAGAAAACCACCGATCTGCTTCTTTACAGAACCCTGCCTGGCACATCAGGCTTTGAAGGCGTATGGAGCAACGTGGGCGAACTGGAAAATAAGGGTATTGAAATTGCCCTCCATTCAAATAACCTCTCGGGGAGCTTCGTCTGGACAACAGATTTCAATATGGCATTCAACCAAAATAAGATCATAAGCATAGACGGCCCGGAAATCACACCAAATGGGATAAACTATGTGATAGAAGGCCAGCCAATCGGCGTATTCAAGCTGGTGAAGTTTGCCGGTGCAGATCCGGAAAACGGTGACGGGCTTTACTATATCAGCGCTGACAGCGATGAGACAACCAACAACTACAACCTGGCTGAAAAGCAGATTGTAGGTTCACCAAACCCGAAATTTACAGGTGGCTTCAATAACTACTTTGAATATGCCGGGATTGATCTTAATGTTCTCATAAGCTTTGTATACGGCAACGATATTTACAACGGTGCCGGTGTCTACCAGTCAGCCAACGCCGACTGGCTGGATAATCAGACAGCAGATCAGATGGACAGGTGGCAGAAGCCGGGTGACATCACTAATGTACCGCAGGCACGATTTGGTGATGGTAATGGTACAAAGGAATCAAGCAGATACCTCTATGACGGTTCGTACCTCAGGTTCAGAAACATCAACCTTGGATACACCCTGCCAAAGAACATCACTACCAGGTTGAAGATGTCATCAGTAAGACTCTATATTGGTGTACAGAACCTTTATACCCTGACAAACTACAAAGGGTGGGACCCCGAAGTTAACTGGGTCGGTGCTGGTCGTTCAACCCAGAACACAAATATTATCCAGGGATATGACTTCTTCACTGCTCCGCAGGCAAGAACCTATACGCTTGGTATAAACCTTTCATTTTAACACTAAATACCAATAGTCATGAAAAATATTATAAATAAATACAGAATATGGTTTTTGCTTGCTCCGGTATTTGCTGTGCTCTTTTCCTGTACTGAAAAGCTGGATATCAAACCTTCGCAGTCTATTGATTCTGAGGTGGCGCTTTCAACGCCGGACAATATAAAGGCTACTATGGTGGGAGCATATCTTGAAGCCGGTAGCAGCAGTATCTTCGGGTCATACTTCAACGAATACAGCGAGTTGTATGCCGCCACGGGTGATCTTATATTCCTGGGCACTTACACACAACCGCGGGAATTCATAAACAAGGCAGCCACAACAACCAACAGCTATGTTGAAGCCACCTGGATTGACGCATACAGGCTCATCAACACCTGCAATACCTTGTTGCAGGCTGATGTATTATCCCTGCTCGATGCAGGTGAGGCTGACATGGTTAAGGGAGAGGCTTTATTTCTCAGAGGCTGGGTTTTGTTTGAGATGACCAGATTATTCGGACTGCCTTACGAACCTGGGCAGCCCAACGGCCAGCCGGCTGTTCCCATCGTCCTTACACCTACCATTTTCCCTGCAGACGCAATCCCCGTTCCCAGAAGTAGCGTTGCACAATGCTATGCACAGGCCATATTGGATCTGACAGCGGCACGTGACCTGCTGCCGGGAGAGAATGATGACGTATATGCTACAACTTTCTCAGCCAGCGCAGTACTTGCAAGGCTTTACCTTCAGATGGGCAATTATGCCTCTGCGGCAATCGAGGCCAATAAGGTTATTCAAAATGGTACTTTCAGTCTTACATCCACACCGCTGGGCGCATTCAATAATGCAGCGAACTCATCTGAAGATATCTTCGCTATTCAGAAGAATGCTACCTCACCGATATCATGGCTGGCAGTGATGTACGCCTCACTGGCTGGTGCCGGCAGAGGCGACTATGAGATTCAGCAAGTGTTCCTTGACAAGTTTGACCCTGCTGACCTGCGTGGTAAATTTCAGTCAAATACACAGGCCGGATACACCATTGACAATATAAATATGATGTATTACAAGGGTGTGGGCACCATTCTGAATGACAAAGGCATCAACACCGCAAAGTGGGGCAACTACTACAGGGCTGTTAGCCTGATCAGGCTTGCCGAGATGTATCTTATCAGGGCAGAGGCCAACTTCGAAGATCCCGCAGCTGATATTGGTCCTAATACACCAACCCAGGATATCAATGTAATCCGTCTCAGGGCAAAAGCGCCACTCTATACTGTCAATGTGACCAGGGCCCAGATCAGGGAGGAGAGATATCTGGAACTGTGCTGGGAAGGCCATCGTCTGCATGATCTTAAGAGATGGAAACAGAATGTCGGCAGCTATGCTTATAACGCCGGTAATCTTATTCTGCCAATACCTTTCAGGGAGATGGAGGTGAATGATCTCCTTGAACAGAACCCATGGTACGGAGCAGGTAAATAAGCTGACAATTACGTATGTAACAAAAAGGAGGGCCGTCATCACGACCCTCCTTTTTCAGTCTTCAGTCTTCAGCCCGCAGTCAGCAGTCAGCATGGGGCATGGAGCATGGGGCATGGGGCAGGGAGCATGGGGCAGTTAGCAGTCCACAGCCCTCAGTCTTCAGTCCTTCCGACAGAGCGCAGCGACAGGCTGGCTAAAGCTTCATATCAGAAATGATATCATCAATACGATCTTCCAGACCCTGCCACAGATATTGAAAATCAGCAGGGTTATTCATTGCCATATTGGCACTGAAGTAGAACTTTATCTTTGGCTCGGTGCCGGAGGGACGCACTGATATTTTTGTGCCGTCGGCAAGGAAGAACTGAAGCACATTTGACTTCTGAAGCTTCAGCGGTGTCTTCTCTCCCGTGATCATATCCGTGGAGATCTGTGTGAGGTAGTCGTTTATCCTCACCACCTTGATGTCTGCCAGAACTAACGGCGGGCTGGTCCGGTAACCTTCCATCATGCTCTTAATCTCAGCCGCACCCTCGGCACCCTTTCTCACCACGTTCACCAGCTTCTCACGGTAGAGCCCATATTCCTTATAGATATCCAGCAACACATCCCATAGTGACTTTCCCTTGTCGTGTGCCCAGGCAGCTGTCTCAGCAATGAGGGCGCATGAGCCTACAGCATCTTTGTCACGCACATAATCGCCGGGCAGGTATCCGAAGCTCTCCTCACCACCTCCGATATATTTTTCTTTTCCTTCAAGATCACGAATCAGCTCTGCAAAGAACTTGAAGCCTGTCAGCACACTATAGTTTTTTACCCCGTTCTTCTCAGCGATACGTTCAAGCAGATCAGAGGTAACGATTGTATTCATAACGTATTCATTGCCTCTGAGCTCGCCATTATGCTTCTTCTGGGTGATTATATACCAATTGAGCAACGCACCCGTCTGGTTACCGTTTAGCAGGATGTACTCTCCTGACGGTTTTCTTACGGCAATACCCAGACGGTCAGCGTCAGGATCTGTAGCCATTACCAGGCCTGCGTTTACCTTATGTGCCAGATCAATAGCCATTATGAGAGCGTCAGGATCTTCGGGGTTTGGCGAGCGCAGCGTCGGGAAGTTACCGTCGGTTATACTTTGCTCCTTAACTGAGTGAACATTTGTAAAGCCGTACATCGCAAGTGCCTCAGGCACCATTTTATAACCCGTGCCATGCAGGGGAGTATAGGTTATTCCGATATCGTGATTCCTCTTAATGATATCAGGATTGATACTTAGCTTTTTAACTTCTTCAAGGAACTTTTTGTCTGTCTCTTCGCCCAGCATAACGATCTTCTTCGGATCACCGCCGGAAGCTATTTCAGTGGTTGACTTTATTTTACGCACCTCAGCGATGATACCTGTATCATGAGGAGAGACAACCTGTCCGCCGTCATTCCATGACACCTTGTACCCGTTGTATTCCTTCGGGTTGTGCGAAGCGGTTATTATTACCCCGGCATCACAACCATGCATCCTGATAGCATAGGAGAGTACCGGCGTGGGTCTGAGCGATTCAAACAGGCAGGCAGTAAAACCGTTTGCCACGAAGATGTCCGCTGCCACCCTGGCAAAATAACTGCTGTTGTTCCTGTTGTCATAGGCTATGGCCACCTTGATTGAGGCAGGATTGGCGGCGTGCATTTTCAGGTAATTTGAAAGACCTTGCGTAGCCATCCCCACGGTGTAACGGTTTATCTTGTTTGTTCCTGCGCCCATTATGCCGCGGAGCCCGCCGGTGCCAAACTCAAGATCCTGATAGAATGAATCAATGAGGCTCTTCTCATCATGTTCAAGCATGTACTTTACCTCTTTACGGGTAGGTTCGTCAAACTCTTCCCCGAGCCACACCATGGCCCTTTTCCTGATTTCGTCGATGTTTATCATATCTTATTAATTTTTGCTATGCAATTGTTAAGGCTTGTGCGCCAGTGCGGTATGTTAAGGTTGTAGCACTCCCTGATCTTCCCCTTGTCAAGAACACTGTATGCCGGTCGTCTGATTTTTGAAGGGTATGCTGAACTTCTCACCGGCGCTACTGAGCACTGTGAGCCAGCCGCCAGAACTATCTCCGATGCAACGTCAAACCAGCTGCAAACGCCCTCATTGGAATAATTGAAAATGCCCGGCACAAACAGATGCCTGTTTTGAATTACTCCGCTTATGATCTCAAGGATGGCTGCAGCAAGGTCGGCTGCGTAGGTGGGTGATCCAATCTGGTCAAATACCACATTAATGTTACCGGAGGTACCTGCTTTGCGCAGTATTGTTTTTACAAAATTATTGCCGTATGACGAATAGAGCCATGAAGTGCGTATGGTCATTGTGCTTGGCCATTTCATGGCGGCCTTCTCACCCGCCAGCTTTGTGCGTCCGTATGCGGAAGCAGGGGAGGGGGTATCTTCCTCGAGGTAAGGCACCGAGCTGTTTCCGTCAAAGATGTAATCGGTGGAAATATGTATCAGCCTGCAATCGGACCCGGCAAGGGCACTGACGAGGTTCTCTACCCCTGTGGCATTTATCAGTGTTGCCATCTCTTCCTCTTCTTCAGCTCTGTCTACAGCAGTATATGCTGCGCAGTTTATTATCCATGACGGGGCAAGGTCAGCGATGAATGCGGCTGTGGCACCGGCATCAGTGATGTCAAGTTCACCGGTATCGGTAAAGACAAATGTATAACCGCTGTAGCGTGCAGACCGTTCCCTGATCTCACTGCCTAGCTGTCCGGCTGATCCTGTTACCAGAATAGTTGTCATTGAGTGAAGATAAAGTTAGTATTGCTTTCGCTGAAGCGTGGTTGTTTCATATCCTTGGGACTTATTATTTCAGTTCTCTTTTCTGTCATCCAGTCTATGCCCAGTGACGGATCCATAGCATTTATGCCCCGCTCATGTTTCACGGAATAGTTGTTGTCACACTTGTACAGTACTATGGCTCTCTCACTCAGCACTGAGAAACCGTGCGCAAATCCTTTTGGTATCAGAAATTGCAGTTTCTTCTCCGAATCGATGATCAGTCCGAACCACTTTCCAAAGGTGGGTGATCCCTTTCGTATGTCAAGGGCGACGTCATATATCCGCCCTTCGATGACCCTGATAAGCTTAGCCTGTGCATATGGCTCTTCCTGATAATGGAGACCGCGTATCACTCCTCTGGAGGAGCTGGATTCATTATCCTGTACAGGCTCATATACAATATCGTTTTCGCTGTATTTGCGTTTGTTATAGCTTTCAAAGAAATAGCCCCTGTCATCATTGAAGACATCCGGCTCTATTATGAGCAGCCCGGGGAACTCTGTTTTGTGCACTTTCATCTTCAGGCCTGTTCGTTTGCAATTTTCAGGAGATACTGGCCGTACTGGCTTTTTGCCAGCGGTCTGGCGAGTTCAAGCAGTTGTTCCCTGGAGATGAATCCGCTTTTATATGCAATCTCCTCTATGCAAGAGGCGCTCAGTCCCTGTCTTTGCTCCAGTGTGGCAATGAAGTTGGAAGCCTGCAGCAGGCTGTCGAAGGTGCCGGTATCAAGCCAGGCCATACCCCGTCCAAGCAGCTTCACCTCCAGTTCTCCATCCTGCAGATAGAGCCTGTTGAGGTCAGTGATCTCCAGCTCGCCACGTGGAGAGGGCTTCAGGCTGCGTGCGCGTGCTGCCACGGTATTATCGTAGAAGTAGAGACCGGTCACGGCATAGTTGGATTTGGGCTTCGCCGGCTTTTCCTCAATGCTGACGGCCTTAAAGTGAGTATCAAACTCAACCACACCATAGCGTTCAGGATCATTTACGGAATAGCCGAAGACCACGGCCCCGCTCTCCAGGGCGGCGGCCTGCTTGAGTATGCTGCCAAATCCCTGGCCATAAAATATGTTATCCCCGAGTATCATGCATACTTTGTCATTGCCAATAAAATCTTCGCCTATGATGAAAGCCTGTGCCAGGCCGTCAGGTGATGGCTGCTCACGATATGAAAACTCCATCCCCAGCCGTGATCCGTCGCCAAGAAGTGCGCTGAAACTCGGCAGATCACGAGGAGTTGAGATAATGAGTACTTCACGAATGCCAGCCAGCATCAGTGCGGAAAGAGGGTAATAGATCATTGGCTTGTCATAAACGGGCAGTAACTGCTTGGAGATGGCCGCCGTGATGGGGTGAAGCCTGGTTCCGGATCCGCCGGCAAGAATAATACCTTTCATAATAATTGCATTTTGATTTTAATATAAGACAGCCTGTTTAACAACAACGGAAGAAATGCACATGTATTGAATATTATATCCCATTTGTCTCTGTTATTTTTGACAGTCAGATGATTTTCATACGAAAAATATTTTAGTTGAACAGAAGACAAAAATAGAAAAAAGCATCAATCTAAACAGTAACGGATCAGGGACCCTCGCTTTTAATTCTTATGGTCTGAAAATCTGCTTATTGTTAATCGCTGAAATCAAATAATTACTATCTTTGCAACCGATTTTTAAACAATATAATGTCTAACTTATTAATTTTCAATTAATTTATTAACGATGAGTGAAATTAATGAACAGGCCGCCGACAACACTAATGAAGATCTCAATGTGACTGAGACCGGGGCGGAAGATGTAAAACCAACTGAGGTTATTACGGAGTCAGCAGGTGAGATGGTTGCTGAAGATAGACCGATTCTCAAAGAGCTGAAAGAAAAAAAGACAAAGGCTGAATCAGATGCGGAAGCAGCCTCTTTCACAAATGCACCGTTGGATGAATTTGACTGGGATGCTTATGAAATGGATGGTTTCTCGGTTAATAAAAGTCGTTCATCGCAGGAAAAGCTTTACGAAGAGACTCTCTCAACCGTTGCTGTTGATGAGGTAGTTGAAGGGAAAGTGATTTCAATGAATACACGTGAGGTGGTCATCAACATCGGACAGAAGTCTGAGGGTGTAGTGAGCCTTAACGAGTTCCGCTACAATCCTGATCTTAAAGTAGGCGACACAGTTGAGGTTGACAGTCAGGAAGACAAGAAGGGCCAGCTGGTGCTTTCACACAAGAAGGCAAGGGCTTATAACTCATGGGGCAGGGTTAACGCGGCTCTTGAGAATAATGAGATCATCACCGGGTACATCAAGTGCCGTACCAAGGGCGGTATGATCGTTGATGTCTTCGGCATCGAGTCATTCCTTCCCGGATCACAGATCGATGTCAAACCGATACGCGACTATGACGTCTACGTAGGCAAGACAATGGAATTCCGCGTTGTGAAGATCAATCAGGAGTTCAAGAATGTGGTTGTATCGCACAAGGCACTTATTGAGGCTGAACTTGAGCAGCAGAAGAAGGAGATCATTTCTAAGCTCGAGAAGGGACAGGTACTTGAAGGGACTGTCAAGAATATCACTTCTTACGGTGTCTTCATTGATCTTGGCGGTGTTGACGGTCTCATACATATCACTGACCTCTCATGGGGCAGGGTCAACCATCCTGAGGAGATAGTGCAGCTTGACCAGAAGCTTAATGTTGTAATCCTTGACTTTGATGATGATAAGAAGAGGATAGCCTTGGGTCTCAAGCAGCTTACACCTCATCCGTGGGATTCTCTCAGCGAGACACTGAAGGTAGGTGATCAGGTGAAAGGCAAGGTTGTAGTCATGGCTGACTATGGCGCTTTCGTTGAGATAGCACAGGGTGTTGAAGGTCTCATTCACGTATCAGAGATGTCATGGTCACAGCACTTGCGTAGCGCACAGGAGTTCATGAAAGTGGGCGAAGAGGTTGATGCAGTGATACTCACTCTTGATCGTGAAGAGCGCAAGATGTCGCTTGGCATCAAGCAACTCAAACCCGATCCATGGGAAAACATTGATCAGAAATACAATCTTAACTCACGTCATAAGGCCCGCGTTCGCAACTTCACCAATTTTGGTGTATTCGTTGAGATAGAAGAGGGCGTTGATGGCCTGATACACATATCTGATCTTTCATGGACCAAGAAGATCAAGCACCCAGCTGAGTTTATGTCAATAGATGCCGAGATAGAGGTTGTAGTCCTGGAGATAGACAAGGAGAACAGAAGACTGAGCCTGGGTCATAAGCAGCTTGAAGAGAATCCATGGGAAGTGTTTGAAGATCTCTTTACAGTTAACTCAATTCATGAGGGTACTGTGATCGAAGTCTTTGACAAGGGAGCGATAATAGCTCTGCCTTATGGTGTTGAAGGATTTGCTACACCAAAGCATCTTGTAAAGGAGGATGGCACTCAGGCAGCGGTTGAAGACAAGCTCAATTTCAAAGTGATAGAGTTCAACAAGGGAGCTAAGAAGATAATTGTTTCACATAGCAGGGTATATGAGGATGAGAGAAAAGGCTCAGAGTCAGCTTCAAAGCGTTCTGAGACAGAAAACACCAAGAAAACTGCCCGCAAGATCAAGTCCGGTCTTGAGAAAACTACTCTGGGAGACATTTCTGAGCTTGCAGCCCTAAAGGAAGAGATGGAACAAAAAGAGGCAAGAAGTGTAGGTAAAAAGAAAAAATAACCTTATTTTTAGTTGCCAAAATAATCAGCCATGGATTTCAATATTGAAAACAAAAGCCAGTGCACAGTTATCAGCATCGAGACCGAGAAGCTTGATACGCATATTGCTCCTTCTCTGAAGTCGGAGCTTGTGCTCATCTCCGGCAAGGGAGAGAGAAACATTATTCTTGATCTGAAGAAGTGTCTCTACTGTGATTCTTCAGGCCTGAGTGCTATTCTTGTAGCAAACAGGCTCTGCAAGAACGCGGGAGGAACCTTCGTTCTCTGTGGTCTAAATGAAGCCGTGGAACGGCTGATTACTATCTCTCAGCTTGACACTGTGCTCTCCATAACCGCTGACACTGAGGAGGCAGAGAAACTCATCACCTGAGTAGTGAAGGCATAATGTCTTTCAGGCTGACCATACTTGGAACAAGCTCTGCTCTGCCCACTTCAGACCGAAATCCGACCGCTCATGTTCTCAACGTGCATGAGCGGTTGTTTTTGATAGACTGTGGAGAGGGGACGCAGATGCAGATGCGCCGCTACCGGATACGCTTCGGGAAGATTAATCACATCTTTATAAGCCATCTCCACGGTGATCACTTCTTCGGCCTCTACCCACTGCTCGCCACCTTTAATCTTCTGGGGAGGAAGACGCCGCTACACATTTATGCACCGGCGCCTGCCGAAAAGCTTATCCCGGGCCACCTGGCTGACTTTGACATCCATCTGGCCTATGAGCTCATTGTTCACACCACGGCCGGCCGTTCTGTCAAACAGATTCTCGACGATAGAAGGGTTGAGGTCTTTTCTTTCCCACTCAGACATCGCGTCACTGCTTACGGTTATCTTTTCCGCGAAAAGGTTCCTGACAGGAACATAATCAGTGAGAAGATCGCCGAGCACAATCTCACCATTGCAGAAATATCAATGCTTAAGAAGGGTAATGATGTCAAAAGGAAAAGTGGAGAGCTCATCTCCTGCAGTGAGATGACACTTGAGCCACGTAAACCTCTCAGTTACGCTTTCTGCAGCGATACCGAATACTTTCCTAAGCTCTCTTCATATGTTAAAGGAGTGGATCTCCTCTACCATGAGGCTACCTTTGGTAATGATAACGAGGCCCTTGCAAAGAAGACCCGCCACTCAACTGCCAGGGACGCTGCAACGGTAGCTCGTGATGCAGGCGTACAGAGGCTCCTTCTAGGGCATTTCTCAGCTCGTTACCGATCAACTGCGGGACTTGAAGAGGAGGCCCGCCAGATCTTTGCAAATTCTGAATCTGCGCGTGAAGGAATCACTTATGATGTAGTCTGATGATGCTGAAAGGCCATATTGATTATCTTTGACCCCGACTTAACAATTCTAAACAATTCCACGTGCAAGAAAAGATTTTGATCCTGGACTTCGGATCACAGTATACGCAGGTAATTGCCAGGCGTATAAGAGAACTTAACGTATATAGTGAAGTATATCCCTACAATCATTACCCCATACCGGATGCGAGCGTAAAAGGTGTCATCCTTTCCGGCAGTCCCTATTCAGTCCGCGATGCCGTTGCACCGGTTCCTGACCTTACACCTATCAAGGGCAAGCTGCCTCTTCTGGGGGTATGTTACGGGGCTCAGCTCCTCACTCATAATTTTGGAGGAGAGGTTCTTCCTTCAAATATAAGTGAATACGGCCGCGCCAGGCTTGTAAAGCTTGATCAGGATGATCCCCTCTTCGCAGGTGTGACTCCCGGGTCACAGGTGTGGATGTCACATGGTGACACAATATCCCATGTCCCTGAAGGATATCGCATAATAGGCTCTACTGCTGATGTGGAGGTGGCAGCATTCAGGATAGAAGGAGAGGAGTCATGGGGGATACAGTTCCACCCGGAGGTTTCTCATACCACTGATGGAGTTAAGATGCTGGATAATTTTGTCAGAGGCATTTGTAACTGCAGCGACGACTGGACACCAGATTCATTTGTGGATATGACGGTGAAGTCTCTCCGTGAACAACTGGGTGATGACAGGGTTGTGCTCGGCCTCTCCGGAGGAGTGGACTCATCGGTAGCGGCAATTCTGCTTGACAGGGCTATCGGTGACAGGCTCTCTTTAATATTTGTTGATAACGGCCTGCTGCGCAAGAATGAGTATGAGACAGTGCTGGAGGCATACCATAAGATGGGGCTGAAAGTCATAGGTGTTGATGCCTCGGCCAGTTTTATAGAAGGGCTGAAGGGAGTGACTGACCCGGAAACAAAGCGTAAGACCATAGGGCGCATCTTTATTGAGGTATTTGATCGTGAGGCTCACAAGGTTAAAAATGTTAAGTGGCTGGCTCAGGGAACAATTTACCCTGATGTTATCGAATCTGTTTCCATCAAGGGTCCTTCAGCAACCATAAAATCTCATCACAACGTAGGAGGGCTCCCGGAGAATATGGATCTCAAGGTGGTTGAACCTCTGCGCCTACTCTTTAAGGATGAGGTGCGAAGAGTAGGGCGTACAGTGGGCATGCCTGAGGAGATACTCAACAGACATCCATTCCCGGGGCCTGGCCTGGCCATAAGGATTCTTGGCGAGGTCACGCCGGAGAAGCTTAACAGGCTGCGTGAGGCGGATGATATATTTATCTCCGGACTGAAGAAGGCAGGCCTCTACAATAAGGTATGGCAGGCTGCAGTTATTCTGCTGCCGGTACAAACGGTTGGAGTGATGGGGGATGAGAGAACCTATGAGAATGCCGTGGTACTACGGTCGGTAACCTCAACAGACGGCATGACAGCTGACTGGAGTCACCTGCCCCATCAATTTCTCTCTGACATTTCAAACCAGATAATCAACAGGGTAAAGGGAGTAAACAGGGTAGTCTTTGACATCAGCTCTAAACCGCCTTCAACAATTGAGTGGGAGTAGGTTAAGCTACGTAGAAGCAGAAAGATAATGATATGGTAAAAAGAAAGATATTCATTCTAATAGTACTTATGTTGGCCGGTGGGCCGGCTCTCAAGGCGCAGGGACTTACACAGGAGACTTTTAAGATAGGAAAAACCCTCGCGTTGCTTGAGGCTATTTATGTGGACAGTGTTGACATATCATCCATTGCTGAACAGATGATAATAACCACACTGCACAACCTTGATCCACATTCGGTTTATATACCTGCAAAGGATGTAGAGGAGGAGAATGAGCCGCTTCAGGGTAATTTTGAGGGAGTAGGCATCCAGTTTAACGTGCTTAATGATACTATTATAATTATATCTCCCATTCCCGGAGGCCCGTCAGAGAAGGTGGGTATTCTGGCCGGAGACAGGATAGTCAGCATAGACGGAGAGCAGGTTACAGGAATTGGTATGAGCACTACCGGGGTGCAGAAGAGACTCAGAGGCCCCAAGGGCAGTATTGTTAAAGTGACGGTCTTCAGAAGGGGAGAGAATAAACTACTTGTCTTCACCATCACCCGTGACAAAATACCAGTTAACAGCCTTGATGCAGCCTACATGATCACCAATAATGCCGGTTACATCAAGCTCAGCCGATTCTCCGAGGTGACGGCTGCAGAGTTCGGACAGGCAGTGGAAAAACTGC
>CAYQNT010000046.1:9270-19956 GCA_964418865.1 uncultured Rikenella sp. | reverse complement strand
CACGGATCTTGTAAAGGCAAACAAGGCGCAGGAGCTGTCAGACATGCAGAACCGTATCAATAACTTCCGGGAGCAGGCACAGGTGCAGCTGCAGGATAAGCAAACAGAGCTGCTGAATCCGATTATTGAAAAGGCTGGAAACGCTATTAACGCAGTGGCAAAGGAGGGCGGGTTCCTATATATTTATGATGTCCGCACCCTGGTTTACTTTGACCCTGTAAAGAGTACTGATATCGGCCCGCTGGTCAAGACCAGGCTCGGGATCAAGTAATCAAAGAGCAAGTGTTTATACTGCTGCCCGACACATGTCGGGCAGCATTTCTTTAGATCATAATGAAAACAGTGAACCGTCCTATCGGTGTTTTTGACTCAGGTGTCGGAGGCCTCACAGTGGCACATGCCATCAGGCAGACTCTCCCCGGGGAACGTATCATCTATTTTGGCGATACTGCACACCTGCCCTACGGCGACAAGTCGGAGGAGGCTATCAAGGGCTACTCACGACGGATCACGGAGTTCCTTCTTGGATATGACGCCAAGGTTGTTCTTATAGCATGCAACTCTGCATCGGCATCAGCCTATGAGAGTCTTCTTGCCGAGTATGGTGACAAGACGATCATCCTTGATGTGATCAACCCTGTGGTTGAATATGTCGCATCGCATAATTATCCCAGACTTGGCGTGATAGGCACCAAGAGAACCATCAGTTCGAATACCTATGAGGATAAGCTGCGTGAGGCTGCCCCCGGAACAATGGTAGCATCGCTCGCTACACCGCTATTGGTACCTATGATTGAGGAGGGGTTCATTTTTGATGACATCAGCAACGCCATCATCCGTACTTACCTCTCTGATAGCAGACTGAAGGAGATCAGTGCCCTGATATTGGGATGCACCCATTATCCCATCATACGCAACCAGATCAGCAAGTTCTTTAATTTTGAGGTGGAGGTGGTAGACTCTGCACGCATAGTGGCTGCCAGACTGAAAGAGACCCTGGAGAGACATAACATGGTCAGCAGGGGAGAGCCAGGAGAGGATCTTTTCTTCGTCTCTGACTACACAGAATATTTTGGGAAGATTGCAAGGATGTTTTTCGAAAGCTCTATCAACCTTCAGAAGGCAGATATATGGTCGTGAGACCTTACCGGAACTGACCCTCTACTACCCACCGCAACTTTTTTTTATCTCTTATCTTAATTGGTTTATCCGGTCATTCACGACATGACCAAAATCATACAGTTATATAAGTGTTTTAGTGAACTTCGCTCCATTATACAGGTTATATTAGTAAGGACTAAATACAAACAAATTTGATATTATCATCATGGGAAAAAGATCAAAGGTTATTGAGAGAGATCAGGTGGTTATCAGATTCTCCGGAGACTCTGGTGACGGGATGCAGCTTACTGGCACTCTCTTCTCCAATACGTCGGCCCTGTTCGGACATGACATATCCACCTTCCCCGATTATCCTGCAGAGATAAGAGCTCCGCAGGGTACTGTGGGAGGCGTCTCGGGGTTTCAGGTGCATATCGGGCACAAACTAATCAACACCCCCGGCGACTTTGCTGACGTGCTGGTGGCGATGAACCCTGCTGCCATCCGTGCCAACGCCCGGTGGCTTTATGAAGGTTCAACCATCATCTATGACTCAGACAACTTCACTGAGAGGCAGATTCAGCGTGCAGGTTATAAATCTGATCCATTTGTAGAAGATAAGCTTGAGTCGATGAACCTTGTCCCGGCCCCTATCTCCTCACTGGTGAGGGAGGCACTTAAAGACCTGGATATTGATCCCAAGAGCGCCATGCGCACAAAGAATATGTTTGCGCTTGGGATGGTCTACTGGATCTTCGACAGTCAGCTCAAGCACACGGAAGATTTCATTGAGGAGAAATTTGGGAAGAAGCCGGTAGTGGCAGAGGCCAATAGTATTGTTCTCAGGGCAGGCTACTACTATGCTGAGACTATTGAGGCTCTCACTCCTTCATACAGGGTAGGCCCGGCACCTATCGTTAAAGGCACCTACCGTAGTATTAACGGTAACCAGGCCACGGCCTGGGGTCTGCTCGCCGCGGCAGAGAAATCAGGGCTGAAGGTCTTTATCGGTTCGTACCCTATCACCCCTGCCACCGGTATCCTTGAGGAGCTGGCAATGAGAAAAGATCTTGGCGTCAAGAGCCTGCAGGCTGAGGATGAGATAGCTGGCATATGCTCGGCTATAGGAGCCAGCTTCGCCGGACGTCTTGCAGTCACCTCTACCTCCGGACCAGGCCTCGCACTCAAGTCTGAGGCTCTTAACCTGGCAGTGATGACTGAACTACCGCTGGTGGTCATTAACGTCATGAGAGGCGGCCCATCAACAGGCCTCCCAACCAAGACTGAACAGTCTGACCTGTGGCAGGCACTATATGGCCGTAACGGGGAGAGCCCCGTGGTTGTCATAGCTGCCAGCACACCCACAGACTGCTTTAAATATGCCTTTGAAGCTGCAAAGATAGCTGTGGAACGAATGACACCTGTGCTGCTGCTGACCGACAGCTACCTGGCCAACGGCTCGGAGCCTTGGAGGATACCGTCAATGAAGGACTACCCTGCCATCAAAGTACCAATGGCAGTAAAGACCGAGAAGGATTTTCTGGCCTATGAGAGAGACGCAGAAACACTTTCCCGAAAGTGGGCTATACCAGGAATGGCAGGTTTCGAACACCGTATCGGAGGACTTGAAAAGACTGCAAAAGGGAGCGTCTCATATACTCCAGAGAACCATGAGCATATGGTCAAGATGCGGGAAGAAAAGGTGGAACGGGTGGTTTCCCTTGTGCCTGACCTGGAGATCACAGGCAAAAAAGCCGGTGAGCTACTGGTGATAGGATGGGGTAGCACATACGGTCAACTATTCACCGCGGTCACTGAGCTGCAGGAAGAAGGATACGACGTATCGTCAACACACTTTAACTACATAAGACCACTGCCCAAAAACACTGCTGATGTGTTCGCAGGATTTAAAAAACTGGTTGTCTGTGAACTGAATACTGGTCAGTTTGCCAACTACCTGAGAACCAGGCATCAGAAGTATAATTATCATCAATATAACAAGGTGCAGGGGCTACCGTTCACCGTTAAAGAGATAAAGGAACATTGTATTAAATTGCTGGAGGGTAAATAAAATGGTTGAAACAGATAACACACGCTACACAGCTAAGGATTTTAAGAGTGACCAGGAGGTCAGATGGTGCCCGGGATGCGGTGATCACGCAATTCTGGCAGCACTGCAGAAGACTCTGGCAGAGCTTGATATCTCGAAGGAAAAGTATGTCTTCGTCTCAGGTATCGGCTGCTCGTCAAGACTGCCATATTACATGAACACATATGGTTTCCACAGTATCCACGGAAGGGCTGCGGCCATTTCTACCGGCGTTAAGATCGCCAATCCTGACCTTGAAGTGTGGGAGATGACCGGTGACGGTGATGCCCTGGCTATAGGAGGTAACCACTTTATACATGCCATCAGGCGTAACATAGACATTAAGATCATTCTCTTCAACAATGAGATATACGGTCTTACCAAAGGTCAGTATTCACCCACTTCCAAAAAGGGTCTGGTCACCAAAACATCACCCTACGGAACCATTGAGGAGGGATTCAAAGTTGGCGAGCTGACGATCGGGGCCAACGGACGCTTCTTCGCCCGTACTGTCGATTATAACCTGCAGCTCTCAAGCGAAGTGTACAGGGTGGCTGCAAAGTTCCACGGCACAGCAGTGGTAGAGGTCATCCAGAACTGCGTCATATTCAATGACGGCACACACAGTGCCTTCACCAGCAAGGAGACCAGAGATGAAAACACTATCATACTGCATCACGGTGAGAAGATGATCTTCGGAAAGGACCGCGATAAGGGTATCATTCTTAAAGACCTTAAGCTGAAGGTTGTAAAACTGGGTGAAGATGGCATCACTGAAGACGATATTCTTGTTCATGATATCCATGAGCTTAATCCTGGAATACACTACAGGCTTGCTGGAATGACGCTTCCCGAGTACCCGGTTGCACTGGGTGTCATCAGGGCTATAGATGCACAGACATATGATTCAGCCATGCAGGAACAGCATTTAAAGGTTCAGAAAGCATCACAAATCAAGAACGTTGATGAACTGCTGAGGAGCGGAGCAACCTGGGAGGTGAAGTAAAAGAGACCCTGCCTATACATTATTTTGGGCTTCAATTATTAAGAATTAGTGTGAAAGATTTCATGAATTTTTCACACTAATTCTATTTTGTTACTTTTGGTGTCAGACTATTTCCTATGCCCTGATGAGCGATAACCATGACGCCGATAGCGGCTACACTCAAGACATAAATGATCAGCAAGAACGCCTGAAAGAGCTGGCGTTCATCAATAGTGCAACCCAGATACTCAGGGAGGGGAAGCCCGTTGATGAGACAATGATGCATCTTGTGCTTGAACTGCCCACTGCAATGCAGTACCCTGAGTATACCGTGGCAAAGATATCCTTCCAGGGGCGATCGTTCGAAACTCCGGGATTCAGAAAGACACAATGGAGCCTGGCACGCAACTTTGACACTATCGAAGGCAGCGGTAGCGTTGAAATATGCTATATAAGAGAGTTCCTCACTGAAGATGAAGGTCCGTTTCAGAAAGAGGAACTTGACCTGCTTAAAAACGTCACGCGACTGATAACAGATTATATCAACAGAATCACTGCGGATGCCTCCCTGAGTATTGACTTAATGGAGGAGAGCGGGGAGGTGGATATGTCAAACAAGTCTATCAGAAAACTGCTCCAGCAATTTCTTGACAGTAACAATGCCGAACGGGATGTCTTTCACGATCTGATGCCATTCAAAGTCAGAGAGATACTTCTCGTTGCCAGCCTCTATGACGCATATTCTATTGAGGGTGAGGGACGTTTCTCGGACAATATGCTCGGTGAATATTACCATATGAGCCTGACCACTATCCCCCGTATAACAGGCGTCTCCCGCGAGGAGGAGGCTTTCTTACGCCTCGAGGCCAGACACTATGATATGATCATCATCATGGTGGGGGTTGAGAAAATTAACCCTATGAACCTCTGCCGCAAGATAAAGGAGAGGTATCCCTATATCCCCACTTACCTGCTACTGAACAACCCGGTGGATATTCAGTATGCCCTGGAACAGAAAAAAATAGGTGTGCCATTCGACAATATCTTCGTATGGACGGGTGAGTCAAGGGTATTCTTCGCCATGGCTAAGCTGCTTGAAGACAAGGTTAATGTAGCTAATGACACCCGTAAAGGACTCATCGGTGTGATACTGATCATAGAGGATGCGCCAGACTACTACTCTACCTACGTGCCTATGCTCTACTCGCTGGTCATGGAACAGACACGCACCATTATAGAGGACGTATCATCTGATGAGCTGTACAAGGTGCTAAAGATCAGGGCCAGACCTAAGATACTGCTTGCTACCACATGGGAAGAGGCTATCTCTGTCTACGAGAAATACAAGGAGTGTCTCCTCGGCGTAATCTCAGACATGCGGTTCCAGCGTGACGGGGTACTGAATGATATGGCCGGCTTTGATATGATAAGCCTTATAAGAAAGGAACAGCCAAATCTGCCGACAGTGCTGCAGTCATCTGACCCGGGAAACATAATATATGCCACACAGCTTAAGGCCAACTTTATAAACAAAAACTCCGAAACACTGCTGCAGGACCTGAAGTCTTTCATTATCTATTACCTTGGTTTTGGCCACTTTGTATACCGTGATACTCAGGGACGACAGATAGCCGTGGCCAAGTCAATGAAGGAGTTCGAGGCCTTCCTCAAGACGGTGCCAGAGGATTCTCTGGCCTATCATGCCATGAAAAACCATTTCTCTCTGTGGCTGATGGCAAGGGGAGAAGTGAAGATTGCCAGAATCATCAATCCTGTTAAGATCTCTGACTTCAATAGCCTGCGCGAGATGCGCGAATTTCTCATTGAAATCATACGCAGGAGAAGGCTCGAGATGAACAAGGGCAAGGTTGTCAATTTTGACGAGGCTGTGCTTATTGACGAATCAAATGTGGTTAGTCTTGCCGGAGGCTCACTTGGAGGAAAGGGACGTGGCCTTTCATTCATCAGCACTCTGATATACAGCTTTGGCCTTGGCCGGCTGCTACCGGAAATAAATATAAAAACGCCTGTCACTGCCATTATTGGCACTGATGAGTTTGATCAGTTCATGGAGAGCAATCTGCTGTGGGAGATTGTTAATAAGGAGAAGAATTTTGCCGGACTGCAGGCGAAGTTCCTCGCCAGTCGCCTCAGCGATGAGCTGAGAGAGAAACTGATGGCATTCATCAGTATCAACAAAAAGCCCCTGGCAGTGAGGTCATCAAGCCTCTTTGAGGATTCCCTGCACCAACCCTTTTCCGGCATCTTCGGTACCTATCTGCTGCCGAACAACCACCCTGATCCGGATGTGCGGCTGATGCAGCTCACCGGTGCCATCAAGCTCGTCTTCTCATCTATCTACTCCGATAACTCCCGTATCTACTTTGACGCAGTAAACTACAAGGTGGAGCAGGAGAGGATGGCTGTTGTAATACAGACTGTGGTAGGCAACAGGTACGGTGATATCTTTTACCCGCATATCAGCGGCACGTCGCAGTCATTCAACTTTTACCCTGTGGCCAACATGACCCCTAATGACGGCTTTGCCGTAGCTGCTGTCGGTCTTGGTCAGTATGTCCTTGACGGCGAGAGGGCTTTCAGGTTCTCTCCCTCATTCCCAGCACTTGATATCGTCACTATCAATGATCTTACCAGGTACTCTCAGGTAGAGTTTTATGCCATCAACATGGCAAGAAGTGAGAT
Organism: uncultured Rikenella sp.; assembly: GCA_964418865.1. Taxonomy (GTDB): domain Bacteria; phylum Bacteroidota; class Bacteroidia; order Bacteroidales; family VadinHA17; genus SR-FBR-E99. The sequence continues at coordinate 13,078 of CAYQNT010000046.1, read as the reverse complement.
AGACCTGCTGCAGGGAGAAAATGCAGGGCTGGTGAAGCTTGACATAAGCAGGGCAGAAGATGATGGTACCCTGAAACATGCTGCCTCGGTATACAGTATTGAAAATGACACACTGGTACCCGGCTTGAATAATACGGGGCCCAGGGTCATCAATTTTGCCAATATCCTGAAATATGATTACATACCACTGGCAAAGACACTCAAGACGGTGCTTGAGGTGGTGAGGGAAGCCTTTGGTGCCCCGGTGGAGATAGAGTATGCCGTTGACCTTGACAAAGATGAATCGGGCAGGGCAACCTTTTACCTCCTCCAGATCAAGCCGCTGGTGGGCACCGGCGCCGGCTACTCCATTGACCCTGAGAGTGTATATACTGATGATATGCTTCTTGTCTCAAAAAAGAGTATGGGCAACGGCCTGATAGATGATCTCACTGATATTATCTATGTTGAGCCTGATATGTTCGATAACCTGAAGACCAATGAGATGGCTGCAGAGATTGATGCTCTCAACAGGACGATGATGTCACAGGGGAGGAAGTACGTCCTTATCGGGCCGGGACGATGGGGCACAAAAGACCGTTTCCTTGGCATACCGGTGGCATGGCCGCAGATATCCAACGCTAAAGTGATAGTGGAGGTCAGCCTGCCCCACTTCCATGTAGATGCTTCACAGGGATCACACTTCTTTCATAACGTAACCTCAATGGATATAGGCTACCTCTCAGTGAACGAGATTACGGCCGGTGGAGTCATCAAATGGGACAGGCTCAGGAAACAGAAGCAGATAGGCAGGGGCACCTTCTTCAGGCACGTCAGGTTCTCCAGTCCTCTTGTCATAAGGATGGACGGAAAGAAAGGGATGGCGGTGATATCCGTCAGCCAATGACCATTCTTCAGCCTGCTCTACGGCCTTAACTCATTAATGATTTAAAGGCGTTTAACTCACTGTCAGCGCTGCGACTTCAACAGCCGGATTGATCTTTTTGATCAGCCCCTGCAGAACGTTGCCCGGTCCTGCCTCAACGAACGAGACTGCGCCGTCAGCTATCATCTTCTCAACTGTCTGCGTCCACCTGACCGGTGATGTCAACTGTGCTATCAGATTGATCATTATCTCTTTAGGATCAGTGACGGCCATGCCTGTCACGTTCTGATAGATGGGACAAACAGGAGTGCTGAAACGGGCTTTCCTTATGGCCTCCTCAAGCTCCTCTCTTGCCGGCTCCATACATGGTGAATGGAATCCTCCACTGACGGAAAGAGGAACGATGCGCTTAGCGCCTCGCTGCTTGAGCTCCTCCGTGGCCCTGCTTATACCCTCCACGGTGCCCGAGATGACTATCTGTCCCGGACTGTTATAGTTAGCCGGCACTACCGTCTCAGGCAGTGAGTAGCATACCTCCTCCACAATGGCATTATCCATGCCCAGCACCGCAGCCATGGTTGAGGGATTGATGTTGCAGGCTCTCTGCATAGCTGATGCCCTCTCTGCAACCAGTGCCAGGCCCTCTTCGAACGACAGGGCTCCGGCAGCTACCAGGGCTGAGTACTCCCCAAGAGAGTGGCCGGCAACCATGGCCGGCGAAAAACTTCTGCCCGCAACAGCTGTCAGCACCACTGAGTGGAGGAAGATAGCAGGCTGCGTCACCCTTGTCTGTCTAAGCTCCTCATCGGTGCCCGTAAACATTATGTCAGTTATGCGAAAGCCAAGCATTGTGTTGGCTTTTTCAAAAAGGTCACGGGCAACGGCGTAATTGTCATACAGCTCCTTACCCATCCCGATAAACTGGGCTCCCTGCCCCGGGAATACAAATGCTTTAATCATGACAGACAAAGTATTGATATGTTACTCTTAATGTAGCTTGCTGGCTATCAGGTGCATGAACTCCTCCCTGGTGTTGAGGTTAGAGAGAAAACAGCCTGTGAAGGCTGAGGTTGTGGTGACGGAGTTCTGCTTCTGCACACCTCTTATCTGCATGCACATATGCTGAGCCTCTATGACCACCGCCACACCCATTGGCTTGAGGTTATCATGGATACAATTACGTATCTGGGTGGTGAGCCTCTCCTGCACCTGCAGCCTGGCAGCGTAAGCCTCAACCACACGGGCAATCTTGCTCAGACCGGTGATTTGACCGTCAGGGATATATGCAACATGCGCCTTGCCATGGAACGGGAGCATATGATGCTCACACATCGAATAGATATCTATGTCTTTAACTAACACCATCTGCCTGTAATCTTCATTGAAGACAGCACTGCGGAGTATCTGCTCGGGATCGGACTGGTACCCTCTTGTCAGAAAGCTGAGTGCTTTGGCCACCCTCTCAGGTGTCTTAAGCAGACCCTCCCTGTCAGGATCTTCTCCCAGAAGTTTTAGTATCTTGTAGTAATACTCCGAGATCTCACTGATTGTCTCCGGGTTCCATCTCTCAATCTTGTTGTAGCCGTCAGATAACCTGCTGCTGCCGTCATTAAGCTTTTCTATGCTATCCATAATATTCAACTGAATTATTTTCTGTTTCCTCCACCCTGACGCAGTGCAGAATGGCGCCCTCATGTGCAAGTGGGGCCTCCAGCTCATGCCATATGGCCATTGCCAGGTTCTCCGTGGTAGCAACCTTGCCTGCCATGAAGTCGGTCTCAATATTCATGTTTTTGTGGTCAAGCTTGTCAACCACCTTCTCAAGAAGTATCTCCTTCAGCCTGGTGGCGTTCATGAAGTAACCAGTGACTCTGTCAAGCTCTCCTTTCACCGTCACTTTGAGCACATAGTTGTGTCCGTGCCAATGCGGATTGGAACATTTACCATAGATCTTCATGTTCTCCTCATCACTGAGATCAGGCCGGAACATTCTGTGTGCGGAGCAGAAACGCTCTCTTCTTGTCAGGTAAATCATAATCAGCTAAGTTAATTGGTTGACCGGAATGAGGGCTATTTTGTCCAAAAATAATACATTTATCATTCTAAATACTTATCAGGGATATGGATTACGCCTCAGGAGAAATACTTATTACCGTAGCTCACCCATCTGAGGAGGAGGTGGTGCGGCAGGCCGTCGCGGCGACGCAGCAGAGCTGTGAGATCATTGTTACGGGTGTGGGCGGTGCTGCCATGTCATGGGCTCTCCAGAAGAGGTTTGCCTTAGGGCCGCCGCCATCGCTGGTGCTAGGCGCAGGAATCGCCGGCAGCTATGTCACCTCCATTACCCCGGGTAACGTGGTGATAGCTGGTACAGAATGCTTTGCCGATATGGGCGTTGATGATAACGGAGAGTTTCTCTCCCTTTTCAGGGCCAACCTTGCCGACCCTGACAAACCGCCATTCAGCGGGGGAAGAATACCTTGTCGCGGCAGATGGTTTGATGCTGTTGCCGCTATGCTGCCGGTAGTAACAGGTGCCACGGTGAACATGTCATCCGGCTCACAGGCTGTTATAGAGCGCATACGCAAGTGTTGGAACCCTGACATTGAGACGATGGAAGGCGCCTGGCTGGCATATACTTGCGCCCTCTCCGGCATAGAGTGGCTGTCAGTGAGGGCCGTCTCGAACATGGTTGAACCGCGTAACCTGAAGAACTGGGATATACCGCTTGCCCTAAAGCAGCTGCAGGCAGCGATGGCACAAATACTTGACCTGATTAAGAGACAATGAAACTGACACTGGGATTTTCACCGTGCCCCAATGATACCTTCATCTTTGAAGCCATGGTGCACGGCAGGGTAGATACGGAGGGACTGGAGTTCGACTGGTTCCTTGCCGATGTTGAGGAGCTGAACAGAAGGGCCATAGAGGGTAGCGTTGATA
>CAYQNT010000046.1:0-9260 GCA_964418865.1 uncultured Rikenella sp. | reverse complement strand
GGCCGCGTCAGGATATCTCATCCTTGACGCCGGCAGTGCTATTGGCCACAACAATGGGCCTCTGGTGATAAGCAAGCGCAAATTGTTGCCTGATGAGCTTGAAAACTCACTAATAGCCATTCCCGGCATATACACCACTGCCAATCTCCTCTTCAGCATCTTCTGGCCGGGGGCGAAAAGCAAACGTGAATATCTCTTCTCCGATATTCCGGAGATCGTCCTCTCGGGTGAGGCGGATGCCGGCCTTATAATTCACGAAACAAGGTTCACCTATAAGAGCATGGGCCTTCAGATGGTTGCCGATACGGGCAGGATGTGGGAGGACTTTTCCGGCCTGCCTGTTCCTCTGGGTGCAATAGTTGTCAGCCGCAGCGTGGACGAAGAGATAGCAGCCCGGATTAACAGATCCATTCGGCGCAGTATTGAATATGCATATGCAAATCCTTTGAAGTCGGTGGAATTCATCAGGAAAAATGCAGCTGTGACAGACCCTGAGGTGACTCGTGAACACATAAAGATATATGTGAATAATTTCAGTCTCTCCCTGGGTGAGGAGGGGCGGCAAGCCATCAGACGTCTCTATTCTGTGGCACAGGAAAAGGGAGTGATTGGGGCACTGCCTGAAAGGATATTTCTGTTGTAGATTTTAAAAAGTGCAGTCATTTTAGTATATTTACATGTTTCCCAAATAATATGATAAGGCCATGAAATTTGAACTTCCCCCACTAAAGTATGTTGCCAGCGACCTTGCGCCGCACCTGAGCGCCGAGACCCTTGAGTATCATCATGGCAAGCATCACCTTGCCTATGTTAATAACCTCAACAATCTCCTCCCGGGGTCGCCGTTCGTTGACGCCACGCTTGAGACGATGATCATGAAGGCGGAAGGCGGAATATTCAACAACGCTGCCCAAATATGGAACCATACTTTTTATTTTGCAACTTTCTCACCCACAGGCAAGAGAACGCCTTCAGGAACCATAGCGAAGGCTCTGGATGCTGAATATGGCTCTTTTGACGCTTTTAAGGAGGCCTTTACAAAGGCAGCTGCAACGCTCTTTGGATCAGGGTGGGCATGGCTCTGCATGAAGCCTGACGGCAGGCTGGTAATAACACAGGAGCAGAACGCCGGCAACCCCTTAAGATCAAAGCTGGTACCACTTATGACATGTGATGTGTGGGAGCATGCCTATTATATCGACTACAGGAACAGACGCCCCGACTATATCAAAGCTTTCTGGGAGATGCTAGACTGGAAGCTGATAGGCGAGAGATATGTTGATGCCCTGAAAAAATGAACATACACCAGTTGATTGAGAAGACAAGGACCTTCCGCCGGTTTGATGAGAGTCACGAAGTAAGTGAAGAGACCCTGGTGTCGCTTGTTGACCTTGCCCGACTGTCAGCTTCAGGAGCCAACCGTCAGCCGCTGAAATTTATCCTTGTTACCGATCCGGTGAAGAGGGAGGCTCTTTATCCGTGCCTCGCCTGGGCCGGATACCTGCCTGACTGGCACGGTCCTGACAATGGCGAGAGACCCACTGCATATATCGTCATTTTGGGAGACAAGAATATAACTGAATCATTTGGGGTAGACCATGGGATAGCGGCCCAGAGCATCATGCTCGGAGCCACGGAGGCTGGCCTGGGCGGATGTATCATCGCGTCCATTAAAAAGGAGAAGCTGCGGACAGCACTCACTATACCGAAACATTACGAGGTTCTGCTTGTGCTGGCCCTGGGTAAGCCTGTTGAGCAGGTGGTCATCGATATCATCAGTAACAACGATGTGAAATACTGGAGAGATGAAAAACAGGTGCACCATGTTCCTAAAAGAACACTGGCCGAGATCATCATGCGCAGGTAACCCCCAGTCAGCAGTCAGCCAGCATGGGGCATGGGGCATGGGGCATGGAGCATGGAGCAGTCACTGAGGACTGCGGACTGTAGACTGAGAACTGTTTTCGCTTTATCCTTTGTAGAATATCGCTTTGATTATATGACTGGCCATCTTCGGGTTTTCTTTCAGCCTGCGGGTTGAGTAGCCGAACCACTTTTCCCCGAAGGGGACGTAGACCCTCAGCGTATGGCCGGCGTCAACTATGCTCTGACGCAACTTTGGCGTTACGCCGTAGAGCATCTGGAACTCATACATATCCTTAGCCACGTTGTGCTTTTTGAGGAGCTCGTAGGCGCCCTCTATCAGAGGCTTGTCGTGCGTGGCAATGCCCACATATATCCTGTTTTTGAACATGAACTCAAGGTTGTCAAGGTAGTGACTGTTGATCTCTTCGTACTTCTTATACGCAATCTCTGCAGGCTCTATGTAGATGCCCTTGCACAGCCTGTAGTTGGTAGGTATCTCAGCTGTGTTCATGTCAAGCATACCCTCAAGATCGCTATGGGTCCTCTTCATATAAGCCTGCAGTACGAGCCCTACGTTTTTCGGAAACTCCGCATGCAGACGCCTGTAGAGTTCAATCTCCATATCGGTGCATGGTGAATCCTCCATATCTATCCTGCAGAAATTGCCGTATGAGGCAGCCTTTGCCACTATCTCCCTCATTTGCATGTAGCATGCCTCCTTGTCTAGCAGCAGGCCGAAGCTGGTAGGCTTTAGCGAGTAGTTACCGTTGATGCCGTTCTTTTCGGACTCTTCAATCAGGTCAAGATACTCCTGCTTGTTCTCCTCCGCCTCATCAAGCGAGGTGATGAACTCACCCAGCACATCGAGGGTTACCCTCATACCCTGTGCGTTGAGCTCTTTTGATACACGCATGGCATCTGCCATTGTAACACCTGATATGTATGCACGTGAGAAGATCCAGATGAATTTCTTCGGGAAATATGGGATTATTGATGCAATGAACTTGTTGAACATGATGATATTTTTTATTTTATTTAGCGCGCAAATCTACTTAAAATCACTTGAATTTGCATAAGTCCATAAAATCACTGTCACTGTATTGATAGAGGGAATATATTATTAGTCAAATATAATTAAGCAATGCCGCGGATCATTATTTGAATGCTTTCTCAGGCAGACCGTCACCTTTCAGTGACAGCCGGCTAAAATACTCCGGGACCTCTTTTCCCATGAGTTTGTCAACATACATTTTAGCCAGGTATTGCCCAAGCATGAAACCTTGTCCCCTCAGTCCGAGGAAGAGACCCAGCTCAGGATCGATAAACATCCTTGGCTCTGTATAGTATCCGCTCCACAGTGACTGGAAGCCTGCTGAGGATAGTTCAGGCAGCCAGAGGGTGAACACTTCTGAAACTATCTCCATGAACTCCTTACTGTTTACCTTCAGGCTCCGGCCCGCTTCGGCCGGGTCGGCTGCCGGTGATGCGCAACCTATTATCTGCCCGGTCTCACCCAGCTGCTGCCCGTATACGGCAATGAATCCCTTATAGTTACGACGGTCGATGAGCATCGGCAGCGGTGTGTTGTTCGGCCCCAGCATCGGAAGTCTCCTAGTAATGAAAGCCTGGTGCCTGACACCATAGGTACCTGTGTAGATGCCCAGGCTGCGGGCGAATGACTCTCCGTCTGCTCCCATGGCATTGACGAAGAGTGGGGTTTCATATTCAATATATTCGCCTTTGTGATTATTTACAATGACACTGTAACCACTTCCATTGCGGTAGACATCTGTGATGGTACTGTCTTCTTCCACCTTACCCCCATGAGACATGCCTATGTGTCTTATCAGGTCAATGACTTTGCCAGGGGTAGCCTGCCAGCAGTCGTTGGTCAAAAGGGCCACCTGGTATCTCTTTTTCAGCTCAGGGTTTATGCCCGGGGCTATTTTTGACGCAAAATTATCAGGCGAGACAAGCTCACCATCAGACCACGCCAGTGAAGCCTCCAGCTGTCGCTGCATGGTGTCATCATGTGCAAAGGTCACGTACTGTATCTCACGGTAGTTGATCTCCGAAACCTTCTGTAGATCTTTGAATATTTGATGATTACGTCTGGCAATATCAGAGAGCTCCGGCACGCTGAAGTTAGGTCTTCCGCCGGCAATGTTACGCCATGATGAGCCGCGGTCATGGTTGATAAGCATGGGGTTCATACCTGCCTCAGCCATATAGCGCATGAGAGCACTTCCGGTGATGCCGCCACCGCCCACCAGAACACCCACTTTGATCTTCTTCCTTGTTTTGGGAGTGATGATGATCTCAGGAACATCCATTGGACCGAGTTCTCCCATAGTGACCTGATTTGAGAGAGGAGCCCTGGGTGTGGCGTCACCTACGATCTCTATGCCTGCAGGCATGAGAAGCATGGATAGCCTCTTGATGCAGCGCTTGCCCCTGCAGGGCCCCATGCCCAGGCGGGTAGTATGCTTAATCTCATCCACAGAGATATATTTCCTGTCGCCTATTACTGCCATAATCTCTTCCAGATTCACATCCTCACAGTGGCATACATATTCCTTCGAGTTAAGCTCAGCGGCAGGAGCGAAGACAAGAGGCTCCGGGTAATTCGCCTTAGTGATGAACCCCCTTACCTTGACAAGGTCCATGCCCTTGGGAGAGAGAGCCCTGACCCTTGCCACGTTGGTTTTGTTGGACTTCTTAACAACCTTCTCTATCACTCCTTCTCCGACCTTGCTGCCGTTATTGTCAACAAGGAATACTTCCGAACCCTCCTCAACGAAATATTCAACAGGGAGAAAGAGCTGGTTCTTAGTGGTATTGTATCCGAAGATGGCGAGACCGGGGCACTGGAAGACACATTTAAGGCAGCCGGTACACTTATCATAATCTATTGCAGGTACGGTGTCAGGCGATGCCTTTGTTATGGCGCCGTGCGGGCATGCGAACTGGCATGGGTTGCAGGCAAAGCTGTAGAGACAGTCAATGATGACGAAAGGCCGGTCATTCATCCTTGCTTCATCAGGCATCTTCGGATCCTCAATGATGCGGACAGGGTGCTGCTGGGAGTCAATATATTCCTTTGAGAGAGAGAGGTACTGGCCGTAATTGCTCTTTGCACCCATCTGTTGTATTATTTCCATAGCAGCCTGCTTGCCCCTCAACACTGCTGTGGTGCCTTCATCTATCCTCATGGCGTCACCGGCGGCTGACACCCTGGTACCGAACACCTCACGCCCCTTGATGAGGAGCTGATTGTCAGGAATGAGTCCCGTGCATATGTTGATGGCATCAATGCCCTCTATGATTTTTTCTGTTCCCGGCACAGGCATGAAATTGCGACTCTCAGCAATGACAGCACCGCAGATACCATCGTTGGCACTGTTAGGTATTGCCTTGACCAGGGTGTGAGATAATATTATAGGTATGCCAAGCCTCCTGACTCTGTTAGCCTGAACAGGGAAGCCTCCTTCATAAGGCATTGCCTCTATTATGGCCTTTACCCTGGCGCCTGCCTGCATCAGCTGGTAAGAGGTCAGATATCCTATGTTGCCGGCGCCTACCGTCAATATGTTCCTGCCAAGCAGGGTGAACTCCTGGTTCATCATCTTCTGCACCACTGCAGCGGTGTATACACCCGGAAGGTCATCATTTCCAAAGACAGGCATGAATGGTACCGCTCCTGTGGTGACGATGAGGTACTGTGCATCAACATAGAAGATCTCTCCCGTGCGCATGTTCTTTGCAGCTATCCTCTGTCCCTCAATGATATCCCATATGGTGGAGTTGAGCATGATACCGTCATCTTCTTCGCCTGCCAGGCTCTTTGCAATATCAAAGCCCCTCATCCCTCCGAACCGTTGCTCTTTCTCGAAGAAGAAGAACTGGTGTGTCTGCATCAGAAACTGACCGCCAATGCGGTCATTGTTGTCTATGACAATGCTAGGGATATTATGCTCTTTAAGCACCTCCCTGGCTGCCAGCCCTGCCGGCCCGGCGCCTGCAATGGCCACTGTGGTACGGTAAATGGTTCTGGTCTCCCCCTGCTTTCTTACTGTGCCTGCTGCCTGAAAGCCGGCAGGGATCTCGGTGACCTCCCTTACCCCATCAACAGGAGTGATGCATATGCGCCTGACCACACCGTCAACCAACATCTCGCAGGCCCCACATTTGCCAATACCACACTCAAGACTCCGGTTGCGGTTATCAAGACTGTGGGAGTGTACAGGAAATCCCGCCTGGTGCAGAGCCGCTGCAATGGTAAATCCCTTCATGCCTTTGACAGGCTTGCCGTTGTAAAAGAAGCTTGCCTCCTGCCCGGTGGGTATGTCAAGTATTGGATGCTGAACTATTCTCGTCATCTGGTTTTCCTCACGTTCCTATTAATGTCTCAAAGAAAGCCAATGGCTTGCCATGATTCAATGACGTATATCACCGGCATTTCATGATTTAACACATTTTTTTCCTTATTTTGAAAAAAATTTCTTCCGGTGCAACCATTTCATAAAGGCACAGGTCTTGATAATGTGTTCAGCTGATGATGAGTGACCAACATATCATTGACGGCTGTATCAGGCACAACAGAAAGGCACAGCAGATGCTTTGGGAAAAGCACTCCGGATACCTACTGGGTGTATGCTTAAGATACGCCACTGACAGACCTGAAGCAGAGGATATGTTGCAGGAGGCTTTCATGAGAATATTTTTTAACCTCAGGGAGTATGCGGGCACAGGTTCTTTCAGGGGCTGGCTGAGGAAGGTGACAGTGAATACCGCCATCACATACTATCATAAAAATCTGCGCCACAAGCACCAGATTGATATAGATGATTACGTGAATGCTGAGACGGGCACAGCAGGTTTTGAGGAGGACTTCTGTACTGCCGAGGATTTGTACAGAGTGCTGAATGAGTTGTCACCGGGTTACAGAATGGTTTTTAACCTTTATTCAATAGATGGTTATAAGCACCATGAGATAGCAGAGAAGCTGGGCATAGATGTCAATACTTCAAAATCGCAATTCAGCAGGGCAAAGGCAGTATTACGAAAAAAACTTGAGAAGCTGGCGAAGATGAAAGGGAAGTATAGTTAACAAGAAATGACTGAAGAGGAAAAAGATAATGGTCTTGAGAGTCTCTTCCGCAAAAGGCTGGAAGAGAATGAGACGGTTGCGGGAAGAGAGCTGTATGGTCGCTTTATGCGCCGTCTTGACCGTCGCGAGTTCTTCAGATTCAATCTCTTACGGTTTAATATCTATTATCTGGCTGCAGCAGCAGCAACTCTTGCAGCGGTCGTATCACTTCTCATCGGCGGACAAGAGAGCAGCTACCTGCCGGTAGTTCAGCAGCAGGAATTGATACAGGCAGCCGGAGCTGCAACGGAAGAAAGCAGAGATGTCAGCAACATACCGGAGGGCGAGACCGCAACTACAGTCGCGACTCAAACCAGTGCTGCCGCAGGTGTGGTGGCGACTGAGACAGTATCACGTGGCGTCATTACGCCTAAAGAGACGGGTATCGGCACTGACAGAACAGGTAAAGGAAGCGCTATCATCAAAAAGATAAGCAATGATGACATGCACCTGGCTGCAACGGCGGCGATGGCATCATTAACAGCGTCAGTAACCTCCGGGTGCGCGCCCTTGCATGTCCGCTTCAGCTGTAATGCCGGAGAAAAAAGCTCAGTCACCTGGAGCTTCGGCGACGGTGGAAAAGCAGGCAACTGCAATACCGATTATATATATGACATACCCGGCATCTACAACGTCGCTCTTACCATCACCGACAGCAGAGGGCGGAGCAGTGCCGCAACTACTGTCATTGAAGTATGGGACAGGCCAAAGGCGGCATTTGAGGTTCGCCAGAACGACTCCCCGGGCGATAGCGACAAGCTGCTCTTCGTGAACCTCTCATCAGGTGCTGCGGATTACCTGTGGGACTTTGGCGACAACACCTTCTCAACACTCTCAGATCCTTCATACAGGTATGACAGGCCGGGCACGTATGACGTTATGCTGATGGCTTATTCTGCAAACGGATGCGCTGATTCTGTCATCGTAAATGACATTTTTACTGACAAGGGGATGTATCTCAGATTCCCCAATGCCTTCGCACCAAACAGTGGCGGCCCAACGGGAGGCTATTATAACCGTCGCACCGATGAGGAGAACCAGGTGTTCCATCCCGTCGCCTCGGGTGTCGCCGCATATAATCTAAAAATATACAGTAAGGCCGGTTTCCTGGTATTTGAAAGTGATGATATAGATATGGGCTGGGATGGCTACAACAAAGGCCAGCTGTGCAGCCCTGGCGTATACCTCTGGAAGGTAAGAGGGACATACCGCAATGGGCAACCGATAATAATGGCGGGCGATGTTACACTTATAAATTATTGATCATAAGGATCATGTAAGGCTGATGTTAATATCTTCCCCGCCTGCGGGGTTGATTGTTAATATAATCAGATGTAACCTTCACCGGGTTTAGCCGTATAATTAGCTACTTTGTATAACTTAAATGCATCCGGATTGCCAGTACGAGCTAAATATCTGCTAGGCCTTTTATTCTCAGTTTCACTTCTAGCGCAGGGCCAGGACCCCCAGTTTTCGCAGTTCTATGCAAACCAGCTATACCTGGCGCCATCGTTTGCCGGGGCAACTGAGGACTATCGTCTGGCACTCAACTGGCGCAACCAGTGGCCATCGATCCCCGGCGTCTTTCACACCTATAGCTTCTCCTTTGATAAGGCCATTCCCAACTTCAATTCCGGCGTGGGTATACTGGCTACCCATGATGTTGCCGGGTCAGGTAACCTGAGCACCACAAACATAGGGCTGCTATACTCGTATGATTTTCAGATCAATGACGACTGGCATATCAGGCCGGGACTGAATTTTAAATTTGTTTATCTGGGCCTTGACCTTACCAGACTGACATGGAACAGCCAGATCACAACAGGTGGCACTCTGCCTCCCATCACGCCACCACCGTTTGATAATGTTGCGGACATCGATTTTGCCACGTCAGGACTCATCTACAGCGAAAAGATATGGGCAGGTTTTACGATAGACCACCTGCTGAGACCGCGCACCTCATTCTGGGGTGATAATAACTCCATACCCATCAAGGTCGACTTCTTCGGCGGATTCCAGATCATAAGCCGCGGCAGGCTGAGGCAGAAGCTTTCTGAGGTGCTGTCAGTAGCTGCTAATGTAATGTTCCAGGGTGATTTCTACCAGTCTGACATTGGATTCTACTACTTCAAGCATCCGTTGGTATTTGGGGTATGGTACAGGGGAATACCCTTCGCAACCTCAAAAGATGTATCGGCACAAGCGGGCGATGCTATTATCGGGATGATAGGCATCAAAACAGATC
>CAYQNT010000045.1:4339-20310 GCA_964418865.1 uncultured Rikenella sp. | reverse complement strand
CAAGAAGGTAACTGAAATGGGTGTCAAGGTTAAGCACAGTGATATTGTTGAATATAGAGGCAAAAAACTTGTGCCCGGCAAGAAGGTTTATATCCTGCTCAACAAACCCAAGGATTACGTGACCACCGTTAAAGACCCTCACGCAGATAAGACGGTGCTTGACCTGGTCAAGGATGCAACCACAGAACGCATATACCCTGTGGGACGACTAGACAAGTCAACCACCGGCGTACTGCTTCTGACTAATGACGGTGATCTGGCAGGGAAACTGACTCACCCCAGCAATGGCGCCAGAAAGGTTTATCACGTCTTCCTTGACAAGGATGTTACGCGGCATGACATGGAGACCATCGTCAGCGGCGTTACCCTTGATGAAGGCATGGTAAGCGCAGATGCAATCTCCTATCCTGACCCTGAAGATCATACCCAGGTAGGCCTGGAGATACACTCAGGACAGAACAGGGTGGTAAGACGCATTTTTGAGCAGTTCGGATACAGAATCAGGAAGCTTGACCGCGTAAGCTTTGCTGGTCTGACAAAGAAAAACCTTCAGAGAGGTCACTGGAGGCATCTGACACCCAAGGAGGTGAGCATGCTCAGTAGAGGCATCTACAAATAGCATACAGTGATGGAGCACAGGTCTGGTTTTGTAAATATATTGGGTAACCCCAACGTCGGGAAGTCAACCATTATGAACGTGCTTGTCGGGCAGAAGCTTTCGGTCACCACGCCAAAGGCACAGACGACACGCCACAGGATAATGGGCATTCTCAACGGAGAAGGATACCAGATCGTATATTCCGACACACCCGGGATACTTAATCCCAAATACAAGCTGCAGTCAGCCATGATGAGATCGGTTGAGTCTGCCCTTGATGACGCTGACCTGATCCTTTACGTGACCGATGTTGTTGAGTCAATATCCAAAAACGAGGAGCACCTGAACCGCATACTTACCTCGGCTGTCCCTAAGATCATTGTCATAAACAAAATTGACCTGTCAAACCAGGGTGATCTCGAGAAGCTGGTAGAAAAATGGAGCTCAATGGCACCAGGAACGCCTGTCTATCCCGTATCGGCAATCAAAAGATTCAACACTGACCTGCTTCTCAGGGAAGTCATTAGAGTGCTGCCGGAAGGACCGCCGTATTTTCCTGAAGATCAGCTCACCGATCGCTTTGAGCGTTTCTTCATCACAGAGATCATCAGGGGAAAGATCTTTGAGACCTACAAGGAAGAGATACCCTACTCAGTGGAGGTTGGGATAGAGAGCTACAAGGAAGAACCGGCCCTGACCAGAATTGCGGCTGTAATTTATGTAGCCCGTGACAGTCAGAAGGGTATCATTATTGGGCATAAGGGATCAATGCTGAAGAGGGTTGGGACATCAGCAAGAAAAGATATGGAGGAGTTCCTGGGCAAGAAGGTATTCCTTGAAATGTATGTCAGGGTAGCACATGAGTGGCAGAATAATCCTCTCATGTTAAAAAAATTCGGTTACCTGTAGTCACAAATGAACAGCCTCGCAGCATACCCGCGGGGTGTAGAAGATCCGCCGCACCGGCCGGTAACGCAGCAAGCAGCGGAAAGTATAATCCAGATAAAAACAGATAATGAGTAAGATAGCAGCAATAGTGGGGAGGCCTAATGTAGGCAAGTCAACTCTCTTTAACCGTCTGACGGAGAGCCGGGCAGCGATAGTAGATGAAGAGAGCGGCGTAACGCGTGACAGGCACTATGGTAAGGTGATATGGAACGGCGTTGAATTCTCCGTGATAGATACAGGTGGCTTTGTAGAAGCCTCCGATGACCTCTTCGAGAGCGAGATCAACAGGCAGGTGAAGCTGGCTATCAGCGAAGCTGATTTGATCATCTTCATGGTAGATGTGGTTGATGGTATACATGAACTTGATAAGGCTGTTGCTCTAATGCTGCGCAAGGTTCAGAAGAAGGTCATCACCGTGGTCAACAAGGTTGACAACAACAATCGGCTTCTCGATGCGAACGAGTTTTACGGTCTTGGACTGGGAGATTTTTTTGCCATTAGCTCCGCCAGCGGCAGCGGTACAGGCGATCTGCTTGATGAGGTAGTGAAACATCTGCCCGACTCACCCGATGAGCTGGAGGAGGATATACCAAGGGTTGCCGTTGTAGGCCGCCCAAACGTTGGCAAGTCTTCGCTTGCAAACACCCTGTTAGGAGAGGAGAGGAACATTGTTACTCCTGTCGCCGGCACCACACGCGACTCTATCCATAGCCTTTACAATAAGTTCAATACACGATTCTTTCTAGTAGATACAGCAGGCCTGCGTAAAAAAGCAAAGGTGGAGGAGGATATAGAGTTCTATTCAATTCTGAGATCAGTCAGGGCCATTGAGGAGAGCGATATCTGCCTGCTGCTGATTGATGCCACACGCGGCATTGAGTCACAAGACCTGAGCATACTTAGTATCATACAGAAAAACAATAAGGGCGTTATCATGCTTGTGAACAAGTGGGACCTGGTAGAGAAGGATCATACCAGCGCCAAAAGTTTTGAGGAAGAGATAAGATTACGGACCCAGCCATTTACCGACTACCCCATATTGTTTATCTCAGCCATTACAAAGCAAAGAGTGCACAAGGTGTTGGAGCTGATAATGACCGTCTACGCGAACAGAAGCAGGAGGATACCCACATCGAAACTCAATGAGGTAATGCTTAAATACGTTAGTGAGACCCCTCCTCCATCACTAAAGGGCAAACACATCAAAATAAAGTACGTAACACAAATTCCCGCAGCATACCCGACTTTTGCCTTCTTCTGCAACTTCCCTCAGTACATAAAGGATCCATACAGAAGGTTTGTGGAGAACAGGTTGAGAGAGAGCTTTGAGCTGACAGGCTCGCCGGCAAAAATCTATTTCAGAAAAAAATAGATATATTTGGTGTGGTTTTTGCTGCAAAAGGCATTTGGTATAGCATGAAAAGATCAATTATCATAATAGTTATTGCGGCTCTCATGATGATGGGTTCATGCAAGCCTATTGAACGCCTGCCTGATGAGCCCAGGATTGAATTCCGGATGTTTACCCTATACGACACCATTGATGATCTGGGTAACAGAGTCAAAAACGGAACTCTCACATTCTATTTTGAGGACGGCGATGGCGATCTGGGGCTTGATGCGCCGCAGACACCAGGTATCGATCCTTCAGCCAATATGTTCTTCCAGCTTTACCGTAAAACCGATGGGGTGTTTAGCCTGGCAAGTCCATCAGATCCTCTTTACCCCTCTGAGTACAGGATACCCTTTCTTGAGGCAGAAGGTCAGAATAAGATTCTTAAAGGAACCATTGCTGTGACGATAACCTATCTGTTTTACCACCCCACTGATACTCTCTATTATGATTTCTGGATCAGGGACCGCGGCGGGCATGACAGTAACACTGCCACCACCTGCGTATTTATACTCGGGGAAAATGGCACTTGCGGTGCCGGGTAATCATACCTTGAAGCCCATAAAGAGCACATCATCTACCTGATCACCAGCTCCCATCCATTCATAGAAGAAATCTTTCACCTGCGTGTGTTGTTCTTCCATTGGCAGTGGGCTTATGTCATCAATCAATGTCCGCAGGCGGCTTACCTTCATCTTTTTGCCACTATCACCACCAAACTGGTCACAGTATCCGTCAGTGAATAGGTAGATCATATCGCCTTCACGGAGATGATACTCCTGATCGTCATAAAACTTCTCTGTAACCGATTCACCTCCTACAGAAGAGCGGTTGCCTCTCACATAATGCTGTTCACCATCAATGACCAGTATCACCGGTCTCATCGCTGATGAGAAAACCAGTTGTCTGGTTGTCAGGTTGAACTCGCACACCACTATGTCCATGCCGTCATTTGAAGCTTCAAGCTCCTGATTCTGGTTCAGGGTTGAGAATACCTGCCTGTCAAGCTCATGCAGCACCTGTGAGGGTCTGGTGATCTTTTTTACTGTGATTATATCCTGCAGCAGTGCAGTACCTATCATTGACATGAATGCGCCTGGCACACCGTGCCCAGTGGAGTCAGAACAGACCACTATGAACCTGTCTTTGTCAATCCAGTCAAACCAGTAGAAGTCTCCGCTGACGATATCACGGGGCCGGAAGAAAACAAAGGCATCTTTGAACACTGTGTTAAGGCGTGCGGTGTCAGGCAAAACACTGCTCTGTATCCGTTTAGCGTATGTGATGCTCTCGGTAATATCCAGGTTCTTCTGTGCCAGCTCTTCTTTCTGGGCATAAACCTCTGCCGTGCGTTTCTGCAGCTCATTCTCCAGAAACTCGCGCTGTTTCCTGTGAGCCCTCTCCCGCAGCCTGACAATTATGAATAAGATAACAGCCATAAGGGCCAGCACTGACAGTATAAACCACCACCGTTCAGTAAAGGGCTTCTGTATCACCAGGGTGAATGATGCTGTCGCAGCATTGTCAAGATCATCCCTGGTAAGAGCTTCAACATTGAATTTGAAATGACCATCGCTGACCCTGTAAGTCACTGACCTCTCAGTTGTCACATCACTCCATTCCTCATCAAAATTATCAAGCTTAGTCCTGTAAACAACATTTAGCGGATCACGCAATGAGATACCTGCGTAATTGACCTGAATAACATATGATGATCTGTACGGGAGACTATATGTGTCCTGATACGGGTATTCAATATTGTTTATCACCACTGATATTATACCTGCCTGAGGCGGTATGGAGAGAATCCTTTCCATGGCTGGATTATAGGCAACGATGCCTTCTGTTGTCCCAATATAAACAGATCCGTCATCCATTTCCGCCAGGGCATTTGAAAGGCAATCGCCCTTTACTCCAAACCCGGTGCTGAATGACCTTACTGAGCCGGAGGCAGGGTTGATGATAGAGAATCCTTTTTCATGTCCGGTCCATATCCGGCCATCGGAAGCTATAAGTGTGCTGTAGCAGTAGTTGGAAAGCAGTCCATCGGCAGTGGTGTAATTGAGCAGCGTGTCACCGGCAAAGAGGAATAGCCCGTTGCCGAGGGTTCCGGCACATATGGTACGGTCTGGCGCTGCTGAAATGCTGTGTATCTGGTTGACCATGGCCCCCTCCATCTCCATGCCTTCTGTTCTCACACCGCCGGTTATATGTATGTAACAAAGCCTGTCAGTCTTGGTGGCCACAAGCACCTCACCGGCTCTGTTGACAACCACCTGTGAGACATTATTATGAGGGAGCATATCCAATGTTGAATATCCTGCCTTCCGTCTCCCGCTCTCCCTGTCAAGAAGTACAACTCCATCCATTGTGGCAAGCCAGATATTATTTGTTTCCAGGGATATGGAGTTGATACGGTTCTGGGCTGGATTAAGGGAGCGGTAGAATTGCCGCACCGCACCCTCACGAGTCAGGAGCCAGAGCCCATCGCCGGATGTTCCTACCCATATATTTCCGGCCTCATCGCCGGCCCATGATGAGATACCCATCCCCCCGGTTTTCGATGTAAGCTGAAGATAGTTTGAAAATATACCTGTGACCGGATCGAAATCGTACAATCCATTTCTTGTTCCTACCACAACCTGTCCGTCTCTTTGACCTATATAATGTGCCTCTTTGTCCCTGTCAGGGGAGTAAAACGAGAAAGCGTTCGTAGTCACCGCTGCCAGTCCCCTGTTGAACAATCCTATCCACAGGTTCTCCTCACGGTCACGGAAAATTGTCCGTATGTCATTACCAGCAAGGCCGTTGGCTATACCATAGGCCTCCTTTATCTGAACAGTTGAATAGTCACTACTGAATACTGCCCTGATCACTCCGGCCTCTCTGGTTGCTACCATGAGTGTCCGGCCCGGTCCTGCTATCAATGCGGGTATACGCAGGTTCATGAGCAGGGTGTCGGTGACAGCTGTGGCTGAGAGGGTGCCGTTGATGCGTCTGATCATAAACAGGCCGGCGCCATCAGTGCCGGCAAACCAGGTGTTGTCATCCATCTGCCTCACTGTCTGTATCCAGGTATATTCAAGTTCCGGAAAAGACCCTGCTATTACTGCCTTACCGTCTGTGATAGTACATATCTGCAGGTTATCCTGCGTTGCTACCAGCAGTGTATCCCTGCCGGAAAAGGCAATATCAAAGACAACAAGCCCCTCAGGCATTGAGAGCCTGGTAATCTTCTCACCACTGCCGGGGTCGGCAATGTAGACACCTTTTGTCTGGGTAATGATCCATACTTTTTTGTCAGGCCCTGCTATTATACGGTTTATCCTGTCACTCTCCTGCACCGTTTTGCGGGCAATCATTCTTCCCGGGCTCCACGTATAGAGAGACCCGTCAGTCATTCCCACCCACATGGTCCCTTCTGTGTCACAATAGAGTGCGTTGGGGTAACTGCCTGACAGTGTATCAGGCAAGACCACAGGATAGAACTCAAAGCCATCATACCGGTAGAGACCTGTCTCAAGGCCAATCCACAATAAGCCACTCTTATCCTGTTCAATGACACTGAGATAACTGCCAGGGAGGCCGCTGGTTTCATCGTAAGTCCGATAGCTATAGGTCTGTGCCTGCAAACCATATGGCGCCAGCGCCGGTACCAGACCCATAAACAGTATTGCAACAAAAAGAGTTAAACTTCTGGGCATGATCATTTCTTGGGTATTACCTTTATCCGGGGCTTATAGACCGGAACTCCACCGATAGGTGCGCTGAAGAACGGCAGGTTCTCTCCATACTGGTTTTGCACGGAGATAACCACATTATTGTTTTTGACCAGCTCTCCTTTTTTCTTATAAAAGCGAAAGTCAAGTGACTTGCCTATCTCACCTCCAAGAATAGGCATGCGTGAGTCTACCCAATTGTCATCACCGGAAAGTGTCAGCACCTGCCCTTTTCTCTCAACAGAAACAACAATGAAATCACCGTCACCGTCCCAGTCGAAATTCCTCTGCTGGACATAAACGCACCCACTGTCGATGAAGGGATAAATGTGCGAGACAAAGGAAGTATCATTGTTATTCCACATCCGGAAGGTGTATTCATATGTAAAGGCATTGGCCCCCTCTATAGGAACATTGGCATCAGCTCTTCTTGACAGGGCATATCTGTAAAGGTTACCGTCATCACCTGAGATGCCATCGCATATTATCTTGAAAACATTGCTTGAAAACTTTGGATAATATTCGCCGTCAGCCGGATTGAACGGCCCGAAGGTGAACCATCGCTCATCATACTGGTTATCCATGCCAAAAGTACGTGTTGCAAGCAGTGTTCCGCTTTTATAATTGCCGGTAGGGCTTATTCCATTTGCATCAGGGTGGGTATAGCATCCCTTGCCTCCGTATATGGAATATTGCATGCGTGTATCCCAGAAGTTATTCAGCTCATCAGTCTTGCCCCCAATGTCCGGATCATATACCCTGATATAAAATGGATCCTTGAAGTCTTTCGGTATTGTGAAGAAGAATGTCTGTGAGAAGTCATCATCTCCCCATGATGTTTTAGCATCTTTTCCGAAGGTGATCAGAAAAGGGATGTTCTCATCCGGGCCCGGCACCTCCTGCGCATTAACAGGTGTGGGCATAAAAACAATAAAAGTGATAATGAGTGACAGTATATTGCGGATAACTCTCATCTTCCTTCGTAAAAGTAATTAATTTCCATTTGCTGCAACTTCAATCTCTTTACATACACAAACTTCCCGTATGACGCCTCCCGGTCCGGGGACGGAGCTTACGATCAGTTGTACATTATACCTTCCGGGAAGTGTATAAACCTTAAACACCTCCATACCTATGGAAATTGTCTCATCACCAAAATTCCAGTAGTACTTGTCTATCTTCATGCCAGGCAAATAAGTGGCAGAAGCATTGAGCACCAGTCTCTCTCCCACCCTGATGGTATCGGGGCAGGTTATCACCGGCTGCTCAACATCGGTTATCTCAAGCTCATATGATGCTTGTCTTTTTTCAATTCCTCCTGTTATGCTATTGACTATGTCAAGGCTCACGTCATAAACTCCCGGACCCGCAAAGCAATGCTCAGCTGTAATACCAACGGCCTTTGATCCGTCGCCAAAGTTCCACTCCCAGATGAATCCCGTATTAGCGGTATCCTGATTAAGTGCGTTCTCCTCTATGAATTCGAAACAGTAGTTGTTACTCCGTATTGTATCACACACCGGCCACCTTATGATAGTGGAGGCAAAGCTGTAGATGTCATCATTGAAGCTGCGCCGGTTTGAGGTAAAATAGCCCTGCAGCCCTCCCTGGGCAGCATAGAAGGCAAAATCATCAGATGTTGAATTTATCGGTTCATCAAGTACCACCGGCTTGGTCCATGACCCGAATGAGAGATTTGAGAACCATACATCAAGACCGCCCAGACCACCCGGCCGGTCGGAGGAGAAATAGAGCCTCCCCGAACTGTGAAGAAATGGATGTATCTCAGCATCAGCGCTGTTAACAGCAGGGCCCAGGTTAGAGGGTTCAGACCACCGGCCCTCCTGATTCTCACATACGTATATGTCATACTTACCGAGGCTGCCGGGCATATCGGAACATAAAAAGAGATACCTCCCGTCGGCCGACACAAACGGATAAGAAAGATTGTAATTCGGATTATTATGTTCAAACGGCTGTATATCTGTCCATTGAGAGCCGCTTCGCTTTGCGGTGAATATGCCCAGCCTGTTCGGCTGCTTTTTGTTAAGCTTGCGACCCTCAGAAATATTCCGGGTAAAGTATAGAGTGTTACCGTCAGCAGTGACAGAGGCTGGTCCGACGTTGGCATCTTTCACCAGGTCGGGGGCAAACCTCACCGGCCTTTCGGGTTCGCCATTGTCATTGAAGCTGGAAAAGTAAAGCCCATAAAGCCTTACGCCTTCAAGGTTCTTTTTTGTAAGGAAAGGATTAGTTTTTCTGTTAGAGCAAAACAGTATACCGTCACTCATTATCACCGGGGCCATCTCATCAGAACCAGATGAAATAGCAGCAACAGGAGCTATCTCGAACGCACCTTTGGCCTGACCGTAAAGGAGATTAAGCGGGAAAGACAGAACAAAAGCTGACAGTATGATATGTCTCAGTAGTCTCTTCATCTTCTCAGAAATACCGTGGCGATGTTGCGCTAACGGCAAATTCAAATTCATATCTTATTGACACCTCGTGTGTTCCCGTGGTGTAATTATTAAGGTGCCCCAGCTGATAGTCATAGGAATAGCCAAGTTTAAGCTGCGGTGTGATCTGCAGGTCAAGCAGTGCTACAGCTGCCTTCTCGGCTATCCTGTAGGAACCGCCAACCCAGAGCAGGTCAGCAAATATCAGATTTGCATTGAGGTCAACCTCAAGGGGCTCATGCATTGAATACCTGACAAGCATTGATGGCTTGACCTTGAAGCCGTCAGAGAACCGTATCAGGGCTCCGGCAGAGAAATATGTCTTAAATAATGTATAATCAGGCGTGACCTTGAACTCATTCATAGCATCCCTCCTGTATGTAAGTAATGAGGGAACTGAGAGTCCTGCAAAGATTTTCTCCGTATAATAATAAAACCCCACACCCATATTCGGGAGAGTGTATCGTTGATCACCTGTAAGGAGTGGATCTGACGGGTTTCCGTCAGGGAACTTCAGTATGTTATAATTGGTATTACTCAGGTCAAGCCCGCCCTTGAGCCCCATTGAAAGCCTGCCCTTTCCCACACGTACATTGTATGCATAGAACCCGTAAATACCCACATCTTTTGTCACACCATAGGTAAGATAATCAGCCATAAGTCCAAGTGCTACTTTTTCCTTTTTATTCACCGGACTGTGAAGCGACAGGCTCTGGAACTGCGGAGCACCGACAATTTGTGCCCACTGCTTTCTGTATGACAGGTTTGCGCTGAGGGCTCCGCGTGTGCCGGCATAGGCCGGGTTCATAACCAGTCCGTTTGTCAGATACTGGCTGGTGACAGGGCTATGTTGAGCACTGACACTCTGATACACGGTCAGAAATAGAATCAATAATATGTATGCCCTTACCTTCATGCTATCGCCTGAGGATTATGAAACCGCTGATGTTAGCCGAATATGGCGGTACGCTAATATCCTGAGCTCCCTTTATCGTCAGCAGGAAATAATAGGTCCCTTCCGGGACATCATTCCCATTGAGGTCGAGGCCGGTCCATGCACTTATAGGATCATTACTTCGGTAGTCAGCTGTTCTGTAAACAACGGCGCCGCTCGTGTTTATGATTACAAGTTCGTTCCGTGTAAACTCCAGTCCCTCAACGTTGAAGTAATCATTTATGCCATCATTGTTTGGTGTGACCCCCTGAGGGATTACCAGTTCAGGCACAGTAAGTGTCACATATTCTTGCGGGGCAATACATTTTCCGTTTGTCACCTTGAAAATGAATCTGTTATCACCAAAGCCAAGCTTTCTCACTGTGGTGACTTTCTCAGCGGGTGTATTGAAAACAGGATCACCCTTGCCGGTGTCATAACTCCATGCTGCAATACCCTCACCCTCAAAATCGCCCTCGAGTATGGCGCCTAACTGGTAGGGTAACAGAGTCATATCAGTGCCGGCGGTGATATTCTGGGGCATGATGTCTACTGTAATCGTCACAGGTGTTGAGACGGATGTGCAACAGTTATCCTCACCTGAAAAAACATTTCTTCTGAACTGGGTGGTACCAGCCAGAAGAGGGGGCTGATATCCGGCAGAGCTGTTTGCTCCAAAGGCTGTCACCCAGTCAGGTGAGGCTCTCTCTTTTCTCTCCCACAGATACCTGTAAGAGCCGTCGCCACCACCAAGGGCTGAGCCTGTGAGGGCTGCCGGGTTTTGAGTATTGCATATGGTCTGGTCTGCTGCAACGATGTTGCCAGTGATCAGTGGCAAGACGGTTATCCTGAACACAGAATTCTCCGAGCAGACCCCTGAGCTGACCGTTCTGCGGAACCATGTTGTTGCCGTGAGACTTCCAGGCTGATACGACGGAGTGGCTGTGGCAAGCGATGTGAAATTAATATTGTCTGTTGATGATGCCCATGCATAGCTGAACGTGCCCAGACCTCCGGCAGCAGCTCCGGAAAGCAGCCCGGATGCAGTACCGGTGCATATAGTATCATGACCCTGTGACGGCAGGCTTATAGTAAACGCTGTGATTCGCGGGTTAACAGTAATTCTGATATCGTTGCTGGTGCTTGTGCAGGCTGATGATGTCACTATGCGCCTGTACCACGTGGCGGATGTGAGAGGTGACCCGGGAAGGTCTTCAGTTGTTGCGCCTGATATGTTGGAGAAAGCGGAACCATTAGGACTGTTCATCCACTGATAGACGTAGGTGCCGGCCCCGGCTCCGTTGGCAGGTAAGGTGCCGTCAAGGGTGGCAGGCGCCGAGCCCTCACAGATGGTCTGTTCAGCGCTGATAGTATTATTGGTGATTGAAGGGTGACAGACAAGAGTAACAGGGTTGCTGACCGACTGGCAGGTATTATATGGTCCGCTGTAAACCGTGCGCCTGTAATAAGTGGTCCCCGGAGAATCATTCTGCGGATCATAACCGGAGCTGGTGTTGGTAGCTGTTGCTGGCGACCAGGTGTTGTTGTCAGGGCTGCTCATCCAGAGATATGTGTAGGAGGGTGAGGCTCCGCCAGCCGGAGTACTACCTGTCAGGTTGCTGAAGAGCGTACCCTGACAGATGGTCTGGTCAGCCGCAACGGTATTATTAGTGATAGATGGTAGGATAGTAACGGTGACAGGGATACTTACATCGGTACAGGCCCCGGAATTGACAATCCTGTGATAATAAGTGGTTGCAACAAGTGCCGCCGGGTCATACTTCGGGCTGGTGTTAGCACCGGAAGCACCATTCCAGACATTGTTGTCAGGACTCTGCTCCCACAGGTAATGGTAGAGACCCGTCCCCCCTGAAGGACCGGAGTTAAGGTTATACAGTCCGTGAGGGTTCTGATTATAGCAGAGTGTAGTGTCAGCTCCAACGAGATTGCCTATTATGCGTGGATGCACAATAATATGCACCGGCATGCTCTGGTCAATAATGCCTGCACCATCACTTACCACCCGCCGGAACCAGAGGGTGGCCGTCTCAGGTGTTGCCGGGGTGTAGTCGATACTGGTGCCTGGGGTATTTGACCAGTCTATGTTGTTATAGCTTTTTTGCCACCGGTAGGTATAGGTGCCGCTGCCTCCTGCCGGCCTTGTGCCTGTGAACGCCGGGGGCATCATGCCTTCGCAGATGGAATCAAGCTGTGTAAGAGTCTGTCTGACATATATCTCATTAAAGAGGAAGCCGTTAAGCGGAAGGTTGAGATTATTTCTTGCAAGCCCCGGACTACCATTGACATTCGGGTTTCCGGCGCTGTGTATACCCCCCGGGCCACCAAGCACGGTGACAGTACCGGGGAACGTAGTGATGGTCCAGATGAGCCCGCCGCCACCGCCGCCACCGGCACCGTTCCGGTTGATGTTGTTGCCTCCGCGGCCACCGTCAGATGTCAGTACCGGGTTAGTTACAAAGTTTCTTGTGCTTATGATGACTGATCCGCCGCCACCACCGCCACCGGCACCTGCAGCGCCGACGACAGAATTTGCAAGGGCACTGCCTCCTGATGCTGAGATTATTCTTCCATTGCCACTTATGCTGTCTGCATGAATGATGACAATACCACCACCATTAGCTCCGGCCGAGGTTGTAGGTGTGGAGAGATAGACAGAGGAACCTCCTCCGCCTCCCATATAGACACCCGTATTCAAATTAATGTTTGAGGAGACAGCAAACCCGCCGCGCCCTCCGGGGAGCAGCCCTCCACATACATCAGGAGCCATCTCATAATCACCCGAACTGCCCGCACCATAATTTGATCCGCCACCACCACCGGAGAAATGACCGTTGCCGCCACCGCCTCCTGTCAGGTTTGCACCTTTGCCACGCATGTAGTCAGGGTAAAGTGACAGCTCTGCAACTGATTGAGAACCAAGACCCTCACCCTTATAACCTGCTGAAAGGGAAGAGACGTTGTAAGATTCCCACCCCATGGAAGCATCAGAGAGCTGGCATAAGCCATTCCCCTGGGCAATGATACCTCCTTTAAATCCTTTTCCTGAAACATTGATATCAGCATTGAGTGTCAGTACTCCTTTTACCATAAAAACGAGCACCCCTCCCTTTGAAGTGGTTGAATCCCATGCCTGACATGTTAACTCTGAGTTGACAACGGCGTTCCTGTATGACCTTACCTTGATAAGCTGGATCTTTGCATCAGAAGAATATGCATTAAAAAGTGTACGGGAAAAATATACGGTTCGTGAACCGGTATTGATTGATGATATCACCACTATCTCATACTGACCGGGTGTTCCTACAACATTCTGATAGTTGCCTTGCAAAGATTCCCCGACATTTATCCTGACTCCGTTCATCTGCATCACCATGACAGTATCATTTACGGTCAGGTCAGAGACATCATCAACTATGACAAAGTCACCGCCAACTGAAGTAACCCTGGCATATTTGTTTAGTCCGGTAACCAGTGGGGTCTGAGCAGAAATAGAAATAGCTCCTCCGGCAATTATCACAATAATTATCAAAAGATAAATTCTGACCATTTCAGAGAATTTGAGGGGCATTCTTTGGAGCTATGATTTGTTAATATAAGTATAAAACTGAAAAACAGCCTGATTATTTTAGATGACCTGAGTTTAGTCTCCTTCGACGGCAAAAAGTAACGGGAACTCCACCATGAATGAAGAGCCCTTGTTCTGATCAGTCTCAAACCAAATACGTCCGCCGGCAGTTTCCACGTATCGTTTGACAATTGAAAGGCCAAGGCCCATGCCAGATGATTTTGTAGTAAAGTTAGGAGTAAATATCTTAGGTATAAGCTCCTCAGGTATTCCCGTTCCGTTATCTACAAAACTGATCCGGACAATATCTGCCCTGGTGGTGACCATAATCCTGATCTGCCCCTGCCTGTCTGAAGGGATAGCCTGCATGGCATTTTTTAGCAGGTTAGAGAATATACCGTTAAGATGCTCCCTGTCAGCCATCACCATTGCCTTAGTGATACTTCCTGTTTCAAGCGAAATAGTTGAGCTCCCGGAGTTGCCAAACATACCCATGGTGGTTCTTATCTGGGCAATCACATCTACTTCAGCCGGTTCTGCTCCCGGCAGGCGGGCAAAATATGAAAACGCGGATGCAATATTTGAGAGATTATCAATATACTCTATCTGGTTGTCAGTGAAGCTCCTTAGCCTGACATCGAAGTCAGGGGCCTTGTCATTCCATGATTTGAACAGCTGCTGTACATTGAGCTTCATAGGTGTGAGCGGGTTCTTTATCTCATGGGCTATCTGCCTTGCCATCTCACGCCAGGCCATCTCACGCTCCGTGCGTGCCAGCTTGTTGGCACTATCCTCAAGCTCATCAGTCATATGGTTGTACTGTTTGACCAGCTCTCCCACCTCGTCACGACTGCTATAACTTATATGCTCATTCTTTTTGCCATAGGCTACCGAGGCCATAGCCTGCTGCAGCATGTAAAGCGGAGAGGTTATCCTCTCACTGAGAAAGACGGCTACCCACATCATCAGAACAAGGAACATAAGCGTCAGGTTGATGAGCGTCACCACCAGATTGGATACCTCCTCCTTAAGCAGGTTCTGCATCGCAAAGTATGGCACGTTGATATAGGCAAGAAGATTATTATCAACATTGTAAAAGGGAAGATAGGCAGAAAGGTACTTCAGATCACCTATGGTTTCTTCTCCTATATATTCCTCCCCGCTCTCTCTGGTCAGCACACCGTAGGCAACCGGGTCAATCATGCTCCCCTCAAGCTTACGTGCAAAGACCTCAGGTCTTGAAGTGGCAAGGAGAACCCCGGAAGGCGAGAAAAGGTTAATATCAGTGAAAAAGACATTCGAGAATTTCACCAGCAGGTGGTTTAGGGTGGGATAACTGTTATCCTGCCAGCCCAAATCCAGAGTGTGTTCCAGCGACAGCTTGTGTTCAAGTTCAATTCCGATTGAGATGGACTTCTCACGTATCAGCCTGATGTGATTGGTTCGGAACTGTCTTGTACTTAACGCTAGTGCTACAATTAAAATCATCATGAACACTACCGTGAGAACAGCAGCAAATGATAGTTGCAACTTTCTCCGGAAGGAGTCAAAATTCAAAAGTTCAGCTGTTTGGCGTGTTAATATGATCAGTACCAGGAAAGAATACACAAGCAGGATAATGAAAAGGTATGCAAACGTAATCACGTAGTCCATCGGCCTCACCGACTCCGTGGTAATGGCAAGTGTCATATCCCCAAGGCTGTAGTAGAGATGCTTATAGCCTCTGGACCTTTCAATCCGATATTCCTCATCGCCCTGAAAATATGAAACAATCCTGTTTTCATAGGGATAATCACCTGATCTCAGAACCAGTGTACTGTCAATGTACTTTGCATATGAAATATCTTTCAGCTTTGGGAACCGCTGGTGGCTGACATCAATCAGCAACTCAGGATATCCGGCAAGATATGTCTCAATATGACTGACAAGTTCTATGAATAATCCTTTTGTAACGCCTGGTGAGACCTCATATAAGATCCTCGCCAGGTACCATGCTCTCCCTGTCTGGTTATGCATGAACCAGAATCCAGTGCCTGTAATGGTGTCACCTTCATTCCTTATCCGGTTATCAAACCAGGCAAAACAGTTCTCCTCAGCTGAGCCTGATGAGCCTATTTCAAGGGGAGAATCATTTCTGCATATTATTAAGTTAAGGTCATAGTTCTCCCAGTAACCGTTGAAGTAGCCCTCTTCCAGGTATCTGTAAACATTGTCTATGCTGGCGGCAGTCATGGTTTCACGGGTAATCATCCCGGAAAGAACAGTATCATTCTCCAGTACCGGCCACATGTCAATGTTTACAGATACCTGGAAGAGGGCTACTTCAACGGTTACTGG
>CAYQNT010000045.1:0-4329 GCA_964418865.1 uncultured Rikenella sp. | reverse complement strand
CAGCGAAATGGCCATCACCTTCATATTCCTGCTTTCTTTCAGGTCAGAATATTGCATGATAAGTGTTGTGGCGAAGATGCCGGTCAAAACGGAGAAAACGACTATAAGCGAGGTGTCAGAGTATCCTTTCTTGTTCCAGACCATAACTGCAATAAGCAGTATAAGAACATAAAGAATGCCCCATGAACTGCAGTTGGTCCCAAGCAGGCATGACAGCGGGAGGATGAGCGCCGTGACTGCAGATACTGCCAGTCTCTTACCCGTTGGCCACTCCTTCATCATCCTGCAGGCTCTCATGAAAAGTATCACAGGTATGGTGAGAAGCAGCATGACGGATGCGAATCCGGCCAGGCTCATGAAACTCATATCCAATATCCTGAAGGCCTCAAAGCTGATTGTTGTATTAAGCACAAGGTCACGGAAATATGCTTCCACCATAAGGAAAGATATGAACCCCATGGCGACGATTGCTCCGGGGATTGCCACTTTCCAAACCCCATGGCTGGTACAGGGTCTGTTGAAGGTATCCCTGCTGAAATAAAGTTTCATCCCTGAGACAATCAGCAATCCAAGTAAAACTACATGCCCCACTGATGGCAGCCACCAGCGTGATGAAAGGAAAAATGGTGAGAAGAGCTCCATTGACTTCACTGATGAAGGCAGACCCACCATGAGCACGGCAGCATAGATCAGCACAAACAGGCCCAACGCCAACAGTATGCTAAATCTACCCCTGTGCTTAAGATCAACTCTTTCTGCAGTGAGGATTACCAGTCTGATCAGGGAAAACAAGAAGACTAACCACAGCAATACGGGGAAAATAATAACTATAGTGTTTGGCTTCTCCTCCGGGAAGATCAGTCCGAAGTGGAATTCATCCTCGGAACCCATCATATGGAAAGCTGATGCTTGCTCATCAAAGGTGATTTGTGTTGCCCCGGGAAGCCGGAATGACTTAGGGAAGCCCGTCCGCAGGAGATTATTGACGATTGGATATTGCTTGTAGATCTTGATCAGGGCCAGTACCTCATAACCTGTAAATTCCCTATGCACCGGCACAAACCAGCCATTGCTGAAAAAAACGGGTTTATGATCACCAAAACGGTCATTATATATAACCGGAAAGGATATGCTGTTGTCAGACCAGTAGGCTATTCTTCCTTCTTTGTAAACAAGCAATGTTATACCTTCTTTTAGTGCCTCTTTGCCTGTACCGCTGCGGAAGAGCACTGACGGGTCACCTGCATCAGTAATCTGCTTCTCCAGATCCTCCAGCAGGTATGCTGCCTTCCCCTCAAGTCGCGTCAGCCTGGCATCAACACGCGATGCGCGAAAGCGCCATTCGAGGTCACTGAAGTAGAGCTTGTCGGCAATAACGGCTAATGCGGCCGTCACAAGTAACGCCACAATGACCGTCCTGATGTTTCTGAGTCTTTCAGACATGGCAAATCATTCGTGATGGTAGGGGTCACCGGCAATCACTGACAGCACCCGGTAAAGTTGTTCAGCAAACAATAACCGTACCACCTGATGAGAAAAGGTGAGCCTTGAAAGAGAGATGGTCTGATCTGCCCTGGCTGTGACCGACGAGTCAAAGCCCCACGGGCCTCCGATAACAAATACTATCCTCTTTTTAGGCATCATCATTGTCGTGCGCAGCCACCCGGCCATTTCCAGTGTTGAATAATTCTTTCCGTGCTCATCAAGAAGCACAACAAGATCATCACTCTTAATTACAGCCAGCATCTTCTCCGCCTCCTTCATCTTCACACGGTCAGCTGGCATGGCCCCGGGATTTTTGACATCAGCGAGCGTAATGATCTCCAGCCGGGCATATTTTGAGATCCTCTTCACATACTCCGCCACGCCATCCCTGAGCCATCCCTGATCCGTCTTTCCTGTAAGCAGGAGAACCAGCTTCATTATTTTTCCGGTTTTTTTATTGAGTCAGGCAAATATAATAATTAAGGCCTTAAAAATCAGTGTATGACCCCAATAATTGAAAGTGGTGCGGTTTTTGATAATTATAGTTAAATTTGCTTTGTTCTTAACCGATAAGCAGAAAGGGGCCGAAATGAAACCTTCATGTACAAATTTACGTAATAAGATAATGGGAATCATGAAGGATCCATCTGAAGTGCCTGATAATAAATGATATAATATAGATATTATTCGAATGAGAAAGAAATTAATGGCCGCTGCAGGGGTGCTGATCTTCATCACATCACTGCTTGTCGCCCAGGATCAGCCCGGGATACCTTCCGGTATTGCTATAGCCTTCCGCTCAGGAAGCGCTGCAGGGCTATCCGAATACCTGAACAGTACTGTTGAGCTGGTAATGCCTGACAAGGAAGACTTTTACAGTAAGAGTATCGCTGAAACCATACTAAAGGATTTCTTCAGCCGGTACCGCTGCCGCGAGTTTATTATCAAACACCAAGGCTCAAAGGGCGATGCCCAGTATGCCATAGCTAGCCTGGAGACTGATAAGGGACGTTTTCGCGTATACTTCCTGCTTAAGAAGGTCAAAAGCAACCCTCTTATTCATCAGATAAGGATAGAGTCCGATAATGAGTGACACTGATCTACGGTCATTCATCCTTAATGCCCTTGCCGAAGACTCTGGCGGGGGTGATCACAGCTCGCTTGCATCCATTCCTGCTGCAGCCAGCGGCCGCGCCCGCCTTTTGGTGAAGGAGAGCGGCGTAATAGCCGGCTTATCTGTTGCACGTGAAGTGTTCAGCGTAACTGACCCTGAGCTCATTACAATGCTCTTGCTCAAAGACGGCGACAGGGTCTCATACGGAAATATAGCCCTTACTGTTATAGGGAAGGTACATTCAATACTTCGTGCCGAACGCCTGGCATTAAACATAATGCAACGCATGAGCGGCATAGCCACCTCCACGGCCGTATATGTTGACAGGATAAAGGAGACAAAAGCACGCATCACTGACACGCGGAAGACCGCGCCCGGGATGAGAGCACTGGAGAAAGAGGCTGTGCGTGCCGGAGGCGGTGTGAACCACCGTATGGGTCTTTATGATATGATCATGCTCAAAGACAACCACATTGATTATGCCGGTGGAATAACAACAGCAGTGAACCGTACAAGGAAATACCTCGAAGATAACGGGCTGGAGCTTAAGATAGAGGTGGAGGCCCGGAATATTCAGGAGGTAAGAGAGATACTGGCTACCGGCGGTGTTGACCGAATCATGCTTGACAACTTCGCCGTCTCTGATACCCGGGAGGCAGTAGAACTGATCGGAGACAGGGCGGAGACGGAATCATCAGGGGGCATAACTCTTGCCAATGTCAGGGACTATGCCCTGTGCGGCGTCGACTTCATCTCAATTGGGGCACTGACCCATCATATAAAAAGCCTTGATATGAGCCTGAAAGCCTATTGATATAGCTTATGAGCGCCAGGGAATTATTAATTGCAAAGACTAAACGCATAAGAGAAACAGTGCTGCCAGGATTTGATGGGGCAACACTGGAGATGGTCGGGAAATTAATAGTCAAGGGACTCTTCGGGCGAGGAGTGTTAGTAACCAGAGCCTCTTCAATTGCCTTTAACATGATGATGGCCCTGCTGCCTGCAACAATCTTCCTCTTCACTCTCATACCATTCATCCCCATCCCGAACTTCCAGACCGAGCTGGTGCGTCTGTTTGAGAGTTTCCTGCCTTTGACAGCATATAACTTCATGGAGAACACTATTGTAGACATAATCACCAATAAGAGCGGAGGACTGCTCGTGATAATGTTCTTTGCCACCATCGTCTTCTCAACCAATGGAATCCATGCACTGATGCACGCATTCAATGTCTCTGTTCACGACTTTGTGAGCCGCTCATGGCTGCAACAGAGGAAGATTGCAATTGTCATACTGACATTCATACTGATAATGTTCTCAACAGCCAGCCTGCTGATAATACTGAGCCGGTCAGTGGTTGACCGGCTGGTGGAGCTGGGCGTGCTTGAGATGAATCTTGTCTTTTATGTAGTTATGACCTTTAAGTGGGTGCTCATTGTGGTCATGCTCTTCTTCGCCATCTCAACCCTGTTTTACCTGGTTCCGGCACGTAAGAAAGACTTCAGGTATATCTCTCCGGGCTCCATTGTGGCAACAACACTATTTATCATCACCTCACTGGGCTTTTCCGCCTATGTTAATAACTTCGGCCAGTACAATAAACTGTACGGCTCCCTCGGAACCCTTATCGTGATCCTTATATGGCTCTACCTGAACTCGGTTGCCCTGCTTGTCGGCTTTGAACTCAATGTCAGCATAAAGGCAGCCCATTGCAGCGTGCCTCCGGC
>CAYQNT010000044.1:9727-20386 GCA_964418865.1 uncultured Rikenella sp. | reverse complement strand
GCGCTATTCGCCAACCGGCTGTTCGCGCTCTCCGGCAAGGGATTGCCGCTGGTCACCATAGAAGAACTTAAGGAGCTGGCAGAGAAGATTTGCGGTAAGCCAGAGAAAGCTGCCTTTGACGAAAGAGTGGTGGCTGCCATAAAATGGGTCGACGGCACAGTGATAGATGCTGTACACAAAGTGAAAAGGTAACCTCAGTAATTATAATTATGAAGAGATACAGATGTCCAGTTTGCGGGTATATTTATGACCCTAAAACCGGAGATGAAAGCAGAGATGTGCCTCCGGGGACAGCATTTGAGGATCTTCCTTCTGGATGGCCTTGCCCCGTCTGCGGCGCCACACGTGATGAGTTTGAGGAATACGATTAGGAATTCTTCAGGTACGCTTCATTTTCAGCTGACTGCAGAGATGAAAGTGTGCATATCTGTGAGTTAGCGTTGAATACGATTAAGACTCCTCTTCGGGGATATGTCGTAGTACATCAATCAGCAGGTCCCAAAACATTTGAACTGTCTCTATCTCTATCCTCTCCTCCGGGGTATGTGCTCCCCTGATAGTGGGACCAAATGAAATCATATCAATGCCCTTGTACTTCTCAAGTATCAGTCCGCATTCCAGTCCTGCATGAATAGCCTTTACCTGCGGCACTTTACCGAAGAGCTTACGATATGAATCTATCATCAGCCTCAGTATGTCTGAGTTCATGTTCGGCTTCCAACCCGGATAGCCGTCTGAATGGGTCACCTTAGCACCGGCAAGGTCAAAGCTCGCTTCCGCCTTCATGGAGGCATAATGCTTGGCCTCTTCAGATGAACTCCTCTGAGTTGTAACCACATGTATCATGTTATCTCCGGTGAGCCTTATCGTGGCCAGATTGCTCGAGGTCTCAACAAGATCAGGTATATCCTTTGACCATGCCAGTGCACCATGGGGCACAATGGTAAGAGCACTGAGAAGACGGTGCTGCGTATGCGGATCAATAACCATTTCCGGAACATCAGCAGGCATGGCTGCCACTTTCATGTCAGGCTCAAGAGAGCCGTACTCATCTCTCACAATCCGGTTGTATGATGCAGTGTCGGCAAGAATCTGCTCTTCATGGGCCGGGTTGAAAGTAACTCTGACAAAGGCTTCCCGGGGTATTGCGTTTCTCAGGTTGCCACCGGTAAAACTACTGATATTGATACTGTATTTTTTTTCAAGATCCTGAAGCAGTCTGGTGATGATCTTTATTGAATTGCCATATCCCTTGTGTATCTCATCGCCTGAATGACCGCCATGAAGTCCTGTGACTGAGAGGTTCATTGCCTTGTGACCTGCAGTCACCTTAACCGGTGTGAAGGGAAGTATGGCCTGGGTGTCAATGCCTCCTGCACACCCAATGAAGAGTATACCTTCATCTTCAGAGTCCAGGTTCAGAAGTATGCGTCCGGTAAAGAAATCAGGCTTTAGGTTTATTGCGCCGGTCATACCTGACTCCTCGTCAACAGTGAAGAGACATTCAATGCGGCCACACTGCAGGCTGGGGTCGGTAAGCACAGCCATCTGAGCTGCAATACCTATACCGTCATCAGCCCCCAGCGTTGTTCCGCTGGCAGTTACCCATTTGCCGTCAATGACCGGAATAATTGGATCTTCATCCCAGTTGTGAGGGTGTGAGGCATTTTTCTCACCAACCATATCAAGATGGCTCTGCAGCACTACTGTCTTGACCTTCTCCTTGCCTGCCGCAGCCTCTCTTATAATCAGTATGTTGCCAACGCTGTCTTCCCTTGCCTCCAGGTTATGCTTTTTCGCAAAATCAAGCATATATGCCCGTATGCGACCTTCATTTTTAGATAATCTTGGAATCTTACTGATCTCCTCAAAGTAGCTCCATACTTTTCCCGGCTTCATCTTCCCCAATTCGCCCATGATAGTATTTAATTAGAAATGTGTTACTAGTATGGCGGTAAATATAACTTTTTTCCCTTGCATCGTTTATGACTTAATACGTGAGATTTCTCTTTTTTTAAACTCAATAAAATCTATATTTTTACGGGAAACGAAAACACAGATAAATAACTAAGATTATGGCAAAACGTACGATTGTGGCACTGCCGGGCGATGGCATCGGTGTCGTGGTTCTGAAAGAGGCTATCCGCGTTCTGGATGCAGCTGGATTTGATGCGGAATATGTTTATGGTGACATTGGATGGGACTACTGGTGTAGTGAAGGTAACCCTCTGCCACAACGTACCATTGACCTGATAGCAAAACATAAGATTGCCCTTTTCGGGGCTATTACATCCAAGCCCAAAGACGATGCTGCCGCTGAGCTGTCACCGGCAATGCAGGGGAAAGGCTTTGTATACAGCAGCCCGATCGTAGGCCTCAGGCAGCACTTCGGACTGGATATATGCGTTAGACCATGCCGCAGCTATAAGAGCAATCCTCTTAATTTTATCCGTCGCGACAAGGATGGTAATCCTGAGGAGCCGATGGTTGATGTTGTGATCTTCAGACAGAATACTGAAGGACTCTATGGTGGTGTTGAATGGTCAGATCCTCCACAGCAGGTATATGATGCCCTGATGACCCATCCTAAATTCCGTGCTAACTTCGGATGGTGCCCTAAGGAAGAGCTGGCTGTATCAACCAGGATATTTACCAAAAAGTATACTGAACGTATTGTCAGGGCTGCCTTCGAACATGCTGTCAAATATGGTTATAAGTCGGTGACAGTCTGCGAAAAACCTAATGTTATCCGCGAGACCTCCGGTCTCATGTGGAAGATTGCCAAGGAGATGCATAAGAATGAGTTCTCTGCATTACAGCTCAGGAACACAAACATTGACGCCCAGATGATGTGGCTTACTAAGAATCCCGAAGATTATGGTGTCATCGTTGCCGGAAACATGTTTGGCGACATTGCCTCCGACGCATTTGCCGGCCTGATAGGCGGGCTGGGTTTTGCCTGCAGCGCCCAGTTCTCGGAAGATGGTATCGGCGTGTTCGAGCCCACACACGGTTCAGCACCTAAATATGCCGGTTATGAGACCTCTATCGTGAACCCTATAGCTATGATAGAATCAGCATGTATGATGCTTGATTATATTGATGAGAAGGAGATGGCAACACGCATACGCAGGGCAATTGCAGAGGTTATTGAAGAGGGTAAGGTTAAGACCTATGATATGAAGAAGCTTAGTGGCAAGCAAGAGGTAATCAATATGGGAGCTGCATCTACCATTCAGATGACAGACGCCATCATCTCACACTTAAAATAAGTAACTATGACCGAGGAAATAAAAAAACTGTGGCCTGAGCTTGAGTGGATCATTGATTCGGAACTGAGAGAGAAGACCGCCCGCACATGGGAGCTGGCACTGGAACGCAGCGTGCTCACAGCTGATGACCTGAACCGTATACCTTTTACCTTGCTCTGCGGTCCTGACCTGAAGGTAACTTTCATGGATCACAAGAGATGTGTGGTCCATATCGCCAGGGAGGCAGGAGAGAAAATGAATAGTTTCTTCAAAGAATCTCTGCCCGTGAAAATGGATGTGCTGATTTCAGGTGCCATCCTTGCTGACGTAGGCAAGCTGCTTGAGTATGAGCTTGATGCAAATGGCAAAGCTGTACAGGGGAAATACGGACAGTACCTCCGACATCCTTTCTCAGGCGTAAGCCTTGCTGAGGAGTGCGGGGTGCCACCAGAAGTGTGCCACATTATTGCTGCCCACGCTCATGAAGGTGATCTTGTCAAGCGAACCACAGAGGCGTATGTAGTTCATCACGCTGACTTTATGACCTTCCTGCCATTCAAGAGCAGGCTTATTGTCTGAAGGTCGCCCCGAAAGCGGGGCTCCGTATGAAGTCTGAAGTCTGAAGGTCTGTCGCTTCGCTCCGTCTTGCAGTCGTGCGGTCTTGCGGTCGTTCAGTCTCAATCTACGACTGTTGGCTGCTGACTGCTGACTGCCGACTGCCGACTGTGGACTGTCAATGCCGACCGCTGACTGCCGACTGCCGATAGCCGACTGCCGACTGCCGACTGGAGACTGGCTATTTCTGCTCCATCGCCTTGCGTACGTTGTCAAAGCCCATCTTGTCAACCTTGCGGTCATAGGTCATGAGCCCGTTGGTTTCGGTCTCAACGTCAGTGGTCTGGGTATATACTGAGGCACTTAGACCCTTTTCAACTACCATCTGCTTTACCATTGTGTAGAACTGGGTGTATTTATTTATAAGGGCAGTGCTGTCAGCCATCTTCTCATAACCCCAGTTCTTCTGTTCCCAGGTGTGACCATTTATTGGAAGACTCAGGCCTCCAAACTCACCCAGTACAATTGCTCTGTTCTTTTCCGCCGGAGGAGCAATAGGTTCAGGGTAGTTATGCAGGTCAAATACGTCACCCGTACCACGGTCAGTCCAGCCTGAGACGCTGTTCACCAGGCGCGTCGTGTCATATGCCGAGACATAATCAGTTACTGCCGGTGTATTGAATTGGCCCCACCCTTCATTAAAGATAACCCACATGACTATTGAAGGATTATTGAACTTCGTATCTATCATGCTCGTCAGCTCCTGCATGAACTGTGCTGAGTCGGCACTGCTCTTTGTTATGTCAGGCCTGCCGCCCCAGGTAGATTTATCGCCGCTGGGCATATCCTGCCATACAAGCATGCCAAGCCTGTCAGTATGGTAATAAAAACGCCGGTTCTCAACCTTAACATGCTTGCGCAGCATGTTGAACCCCATTTTCTGCAGTATCTCAATGTCATACTTCATAGCCTCGTCTGACGGAGGAGTATAAAGACCATCAGGCCAAAAACCCTGGTCAAGCGGACCATTCTGCCAGACAAAGCTGTTATTAAGCATTATGCGTGTAAAGCCATCTTCTGTGACCCCCAGGGAGATCTTACGCATACCGGCATATGATTTCACTTCGTCAGTGACAACACCTCCGGTGACCAGCTTGACCTTCAGGTCATAAAGGAACGGGCTGTCAGGACTCCAAAGTTTTGCATCAGGTATTGTAAGGGTGACAGGTGATCCGGTTACGCCTGATGAAACATCTATCTCCTTACCGTCTGCTATAATTGTCACCACTGCCAGTGACGGGGCCATGTCTATCGGAGGGCATCGCTCCGGACCCTGGCATTTCTCCTCTGTGACGGTTACGGTCAGTGTACCCCTGTCAATATCAGAGACAATACGCAGATCACCTATCCATGTCTTGTTTACCGGTTCCAACCAGACGCTTTGCCATATACCCGTGGTGGGTGTGTACCATATTCTTTCGGGCTCTGATACCTGTTTACCTCTGGGCTGACAGCCCTTGTCAGTGGGATCAGTGACCTTGACCACCACAGTATGCTTCCGGCCGGCAGAGAGGTATTGTGTAATATTGCACGAGAAGGGATCATATCCGCCCTGATGACTTACAGCAAAGTTGTCATCAACCCATACAGTTGTCTCCCAGTCAGATGCTTCAAAGTTGAGAACGAGCTGTTTGCCTGCCCATTTTTTGGGGATAACGAATTCATTTGAATACCATAGGGCAAGTGAGTCGGTCATTCTCAACTTTACACCTGAAAGTGCCGACTCTACCGGGAATGGTACCAGTATTTTTCCCTGAGGTGCAGGACGCTCCTCCTCTTTTCCGCAAATTGCATAGTTCCAGAGTCCGTTGAGACTCATCCACTCTTCCCTAACAAGTTGAGGTCTCGGGTATTCCGGCCAGGGAGATGACGGGTCAACCTTTTCACCCCATACTGTGAAGAGGGGATTTTCGGTAGGCTGCCACTCATGGCTTTTGTCTGGTGTGCAAAGGGTCATCACTCCGGCCAGCAGGGTGAGAGCCAGTAACAGTTTAAAATTCATGTCAGTATTGTTTTACGGGTCAGCCGAGTTTCATCTTCTCAACCTCTTCCATATTGCGTTCATTGTTGACGATCTTCCCCATCGGAGTATACAACCATTCAATGAGATCATTATGCTTGTCAGTAATCTTTCCTCTGACAATCTTCATGGTGGAGTTCATCATGCCGTTCTCTTCAGTAAAGCTCTCATTGAGAACTCCCAGGCCGGCGGGCAGCCAGCGATATGGGAACATGTGGCCGTACTTGCCATTGATGCGGTATTCATTGACCTCATTCTCAATGAGGTTCAGTACAGCACGCTTGCCCTCTTCGGTTGTTGCCGACAGATTACGGTCTTCGAGATAGAGCTTCATAGCATGCTGATTGGGAACGATGAGCGCTACAGTATAGGGTCTCTGATTATTATAAAGCATGCACTGGTCAATATATTTAGACTGTTCGGTCATTGCTTCTTCTATGCCTTCAGGACTGAACTTCTCTCCGTCGTCTGCTATCAGAAGGCTCTTGAAGCGGCCCATGACATAGAGGAACCCGTCATCGCCCATATATCCCATATCACCGGTATATAGCCATCCGTCGCGGATGGCATCACGTGTGGCTGTCTCATTTTTCCAGTAGCCGTGCATAACGTTTCCGCCCCGTATCACTATCTCACCCTTTTGTCCTGCCGGAAGTTCGTTGCCTTCGTCGTCGCATATCTTCAGGTCCATGTTATTCACCAGATGGCCTGATGAGCCAAGCCTGTGTTTTTTGGAGGAGTTTGACGAGATGATGGGTGATGCCTCCGAGAGGCCATATCCCTGGTACATAGGTACACCAATGGCGTAGAAAAAACGCTGAAGCTCAATGTCAAGAAGAGCACCTCCCCCTATAAAGAAATCCAGCTCACCGCCAAAGGCTTCGCGCACTTTGGCGAAGAGCACCCTATCAAAGAGCCTGAGTAGAGGCTTTGTGAGCTTGGATATCCCATGTCCCTTGTTATATCCTTCCTTGTTGTATGAGTATTCCATCTTCAGGGCAAAATTAAAGAGCGCCTCGGTCATCCTGCCCTTTTCCTTGATTCCTTTTTCGATATTCTTGCGGAAGTTCTTAGCAAGGGCCGGTACGCTCATCAACAGGTTGGGCTTTATCTCCTTCATACATATAGGTATGTTGCGCAGTGTCTCCATCGGAGTCTTGCCCACCTTCACCGAGGCTATGCTTGCCCCCTTGCCCATAAATGCATATATGCCTGCCGTATGAGCAAAGGAGTGGTCCCACGGCAGGATGAGGAGCGTCTTGTAATGCTGAGGTATATCCATCAGACTGTATGACTGATAGACGTTGGTAACATAGTTGCCATGAGTGAGTATGATACCCTTCGGGTCAGCAGTAGTACCGGAGGTATAACATATGTTCGCAAAGTCTGATGCGGTGATTGATGATGTGAACTCTTCAAATATTTTTCTGTTAGCAGGATTCTCAAGCCACTCCCGCCCGATCTTTCTTACCTCGTTGAAGTGAATCTGCCCCTCAGAATACTCTTCGCGTGGATCCATGAAGATCACTTTGTCAATATCAGGGCACTTATCTATCACTTCAAGTATCTTCGGAGCCTGGGTGCTTGACGTGATCACCATCTTTGACCCCGAGTGAGTAAGACGGAACTTGATCTCCTCAGGGTTCAGCTTTATGGAGAGAGGTACGTTCACCCCGCCTGCATAGAGTACCCCCAGCTCACCTATGGCCCAGCTGTTACGGCCGTCGGCAAGAAGACTGACGCGGTCACCTTTCTTGACCCCCAGTTGCATCAGTCCTGCTCCAAACTCATGCACCTGGCGCCTGGTCTCCTGATAGGTGGTACCCTCATATTTCTCCTGCAGCTTCTCCCATAGATAAATATTGGATGCATACTTTTCCACATTTTCTTCAAAGAACCGGATAAGTGACTTCATCTTGTAAGGTGTTTGTAATGGTTTTTTAACTAGTGATCTAACCTGTTTAATGTATTGTAATGAATCTTGTTAGCGCATTGGCTATACCGAACTCTCTGCCTGTCGGCTGATCTGTTCTCCGCTGCCTGCTGCGGGGTAAGCGAATGCGAAAAAGAATTCCTTAAATTTTTCAAGCTAATATAGACAAGAATTGGGAAGCAAAGATACCTTTGCGAAATAATCATTGGTTTTCCAACCATTTATCTATACCTTTATCATACATAATCATAAAAAACTGTCATTTATGAAGAGATTATCCTTGGTGTTGCTAGCGGCGATATTGCTTCTGACCCCCTCATGTGACTTTATGAAAAGCATCAATCCTTTCGGTAAGAAGGCCAGGGAAACTGAGGCTTTCAGACAGCAGCAGGAGGCATTCCGCATTGCGGACTCTATCAGGGTAGTCAATGAGAAGCAGGTTGAGGCGGAGCGTTTGCGCAAGGCAGAGATGGCTGAGGCTGCCAGCAGAGAAGCAATGGCAGTGTCAGGTTATCATGTAGTGGTAGGCAGTTTTCTTACTCCGTTATATGCTGACGAATGGCTGAAGCATATCAAAGGATTTGGCTATGATGCCAGGCTGGTTGAAATGGACGGCGGAAGGTGGCAGCTTGTCTCAGCACAGTCATTTGAAAACCTGCATGCTGCATGGAATGCTCTTGAAGGCATACAGGTCAAGGTCAATGGTGACGCCTGGGTCTACAGGCAGAAGTGAGGGTTACCTGTAAATGGTAGCTGATCTGTCCGGACCGACAGAGACAATGGTTATAGGAACACCTGTCTCCTTTTCAATGTATTCAACAAAACTCTTCAGTTCAGCGGGAAGCTCATCCCATCCCTGACATCTTGTTATATCAGACTCCCAACCCGGCATGGTGGTGTAGTTCAGTCCATCAATGTCATTAAGACAGTAGGGCAGCTCGCTCACCTCCATACCGTTGACGGTATGCGATCTGCATACCTTTATCTCACTGAAGCCTGAGAGTACGTCTGCCTTCATCATAAAAAGCCGTGTGACGCCATTGATCATGATAGCATATTTCAGAGCAGGCAGATCCAACCACCCACAGCGGCGCGGCCGGCCCGTCGTTGATCCGTATTCATTACCCTGGTCACGCATCATTTGACCGTCATTATCATTGAGCTCGGTAGGGAAGGGGCCGCTGCCTACCCTGGTGCAGTATGCCTTGAAGATGCCAAAGACCTCTCCCGTACGTGCCGGCGCTACACCCAGGCCTGTGCTGGCCCCGGCAGCTACCGTGTTAGATGAAGTAACGTAGGGATATGTCCCGAAATCAATGTCAAGCATTGTCCCTTGCGCTCCCTCGGCAAGAACACGCTTACCATCCCTGAGTGCCTTATCAATGAGGTACTCGGCATTTATAGTGGTAAACTGTCTGAGAAAATCAATTGATTCAAACCATTCATCCTCCAGCTTCCTCAGGTCATTGTCATAGTCGTGACGGTAACCCTGTAGTATCCTGATGTGTTCAGCAATGCGGGAACGGTATATCTGCCTGAACTCAGACCTTAGCAGATCACCCACCCTGACCCCGCCGCGCGATGCCTTGTCTGTATAGGCCGGACCAATACCCCTGAGCGTTGAACCAATCTTTGCTTCACCCAGTGACACTTCACTGGCAGCATCAAGCAGCTTGTGTGTTGGAAGAATCAGATGAGCCTTGAGTGAGATCAGAAGCCTCTTACGTATCTTCTCTATGTCTATGCCAAGCCTTTCAACCTCCTCACGGAAGATTACCGGATCAATGACCACGCCATTGCCGATGATGTTGATCTTATCTTCATGAAAAATCCCTGATGGGATCAGATGCAATACATGCTTTTTCCCATCGAACTCGATGGTATGCCCAGCATTGGCTCCCCCCTGGAACCGTGCAATGACATCATAGCCAGGGGCTAACGCATCTACAATCTTTCCTTTCCCCTCATCGCCCCACTGGAGGCCCAGTAAAATATCAATCTTCATTATTTTTAGGATCCTGATAATATAAGTCAAGCTCGAATTTACTCAATAAATCATCCGGAAAGGCACGAAAGAGAGTATTGTTGATAAATAGAAGAGCGGTTTACGAATGCCAGTGATTACCTGTCATGCTTCTC
The DNA here is from genome assembly GCA_964418865.1 of uncultured Rikenella sp. GTDB lineage: Bacteria > Bacteroidota > Bacteroidia > Bacteroidales > VadinHA17 > SR-FBR-E99. Next base: position 10,428 of record CAYQNT010000044.1, on the reverse strand, counting down.
ATGTTTACCGTAGATATAAAGTGCATAGTGATCAAGAACGAATGAGTTATCTTCACATGCATTTTTAATTATATCGTTTATCCTTGGATCACTGAACTCGATTATCTTGCCGGATCCGGTATCGATAAGATGATCATGTTGTCCGGCACGGTAGGTCTTTTCATACTGGGCCTGGCTTCGTCCGAACTTGTGCCTGGTCACCAGCTTGCAATCGATGAGGAGATCAATTGTGTTGTAGAGGGTAGCTCTCGATACCCTGTAGTTCTTGATCTTCATGAAGTCGTACAGTGATTCGATATCAAAGTGCCCTTCCCGTGAGTATATTTCCTCAAGTATGGCAAACCTCTCAGGTGTTTTTCTGAGCTCATGGCTGCCTAGATATTCAGTGAATACCTGCTTTACTACCGAACTGGCCTCTTCGTTTGACATAAACTTTCCGGTTTTACCCGGATTAATCTTTATTCAATGAATTCCTCTATTCTTTTTACAGCAGCAATACCCTTGATATTTGACAGTTGCATGATCAGGTTGTTAAGGTCTCGTATATGATGTACATAAAGATCAATCGTTCCCTCAAAAATCGTCTTGCCATCTGCCTCGACCTTCGTCCAGCAGGCATCCGTGAACTTTGCTGAAATCTCTACATCATCAAATTTCTTTTCCTGCTGCACCGGCTGCTCCCGGACCTGCTGCTTCGTTTC
>CAYQNT010000044.1:6653-9717 GCA_964418865.1 uncultured Rikenella sp. | reverse complement strand
TTATATTGACGTTGAGTTCTGTTGAGATAATAGTTGTAACGTCATTGATAAGACCAACCTTGTCTATTCCGTTGATGCTTATCCTTGCAAGGAAAGAGGCCATTTTGTGTATGGTCCACCTTACCGGAATGATCCTGTTTCCTTCACTTGACATCAGTTTGATGGCGGCAGGGCACTTGGGCTTGTGAACAATGATTGCGTTTGAGTGATCTACATAACCCATCACCTCATCGCCTGGGATAGGATTGCAGCAATCGGCTATGATGTATGAGTTGTCTGTGTTGCCAACATTCTCGCGCAGCAGGTAAGGCTGGCTCTTGTCTATCATTCCCGGAACCGGAGTCTCCTCTTTTTCATCGGGGCTCTTCCTGGCCACACCGCCGACAGCCAGCTGCCAGTATTTACGGAGGGGCCCGTCCGGCGTCTTTTTCAGTACTTTGCGAAGCCCTTCAAGGTTGATAAGGCCCAGTCCGATACGGGAGTAGAGCTCATCTTTGTTGAGTAGCTCGTAGTTATCAAGTAGCTTCTTGATGATGTCAGAGTTAGGGAGGATACCCAGCTCGGTCAGCTTCTGCTCAAGCAGCTCTCTGCCGTTGCGGATGCGGTCTGTTGACTCATCCCTCAGTGCATCCTTGATAGCATTTTTAGCCTTTGCAATATGGGCATACTGCAGCCAGTCTTTCTCAGGCTTGGCGATGCTTGAGGTGATTATCTCTACCTGATCACCGCTCTGCAGGGTGACTGACAAAGGTGACAGCTTGTGGTTGACCTTTGCGCCAATGGCTTTGTTGCCTATGTCAGTGTGTATCTCATATGCGAAATCAATGGCTGAGGCACCTTTGGGAAGATTGACCAGCAATCCCTTAGGAGTGAATACCATTATCTCTGAGGAGAAGATGCTCATCTTGAACTCATCAAGGAACGTCAGCGGGTCAGACATAGGATTGGCAAGCATCTCACGGATATGCTTCAGCCACTTGTCAAGCTCATTCTCTGTCTGTGAGGTGTCACCCTTATATTTCCAGTGTGCTGCAAATCCGCGTTCTGCAACATCATCCATGCGCTGGCTCCGTATCTGTACTTCAACCCAGCGTCCTCCCGGTCCCATCACAGTAAGGTGCAGCGCTTCATAACCGTTTGACTTGGGCCTGCTTACCCAGTCGCGCAGCCTCTCAGGCTTTGGAGCATAGATGTCAGTGATGAGTGAATAGATCTGCCAGCATTGTGCCCTCTCACTCATTTCGGGCCCTGGCTCGAAAACAATCCTGACGGCAAGCAGATCATAAACCTCCTCGAACGGGACGTTCTTTGTCTGCATCTTCTTCCAGATAGAGTAGATTGACTTGAACCTGCCGGAAATGTCAAAGATGATGTTGTTTTCATTGAGCTCCTGAATGATAGGCAGGCTGAACCTGTTGATCAGGGCAAGGTTCTTCTTCTCATCCATTTTGACCTTGCGTGCTATCTCATCATAGATACGCGGATGCCTGAACTTGAAACTGAGATCCTCAAGTTCTGTCTTGATTGCGAACAACCCAAGCCTGTGAGCCAGCGGTGCATAGAGGTAGACAGTCTCTCCGGCCACCTTCATACGCTTGTGTTCTGGCAGTGCCTCAAGAGTTCGCATATTGTGAAGCCTGTCAGCAATCTTAATCAGAATGACCCTGATATCGTCTGAGAGAGTCATCAGCATCTTACGGAAGTTTTCAGCCTGAAGCGAGTTGGTCTCCTTGTTGTATGTCCCTGATATCTTCGTCAACCCGTCAATGAGCGTTGCTATCTTGGGCCCAAAATGCTTCGATATCTCCTCCAGCGGAATGCCGGTATCTTCAACAACATCATGCATGAGTGCTGCTGCTACTGACTTTGCCCCGAGCCCAATCTCCTGGTTCACAATTCGGGCAACATTTATAGGATGGATGATATATGGCTCCCCGGAGTTTCGGTACATATCACGGTGAGCCTCATTGGCAAACCTGAACGCCTTGTCAATAAGCTCTTTATCGCCCTCCTTGTCACATCGGTAGAGATTATCCGTGAGAAGGCTGTACTCTGATTCTATCCGGCTGACATCATCAGCGGTAAATATTTTTGTTTTAGTTTTAACCATTAGTCATCCCCTGCAAGGAAACACAAAGATACGAAAATCGGAGTATACATTTTGACAACATCATGGCAGTATGGTCACAGTGCCTGTTCTTACTTCCCTGACCCCTGTGGGTGTTGTCAGCCTGAGACTCCAGAGGTAAACGCCTGATGGTAAGGAGAGACCTTTATGGCGGCCATCCCATCCCTCACCGTAGTCCGTTGTGCGGAACAACATGACTCCCGATCTGTTGAAGGTCATGAATTCATATCCCAGCGGTACAAATGAAAGTATCGGTCTGAACTTTTCATTCGGCCCCGGTGCATTAGGGGTGAAGGCATTCGGCACATAGATCTTCTCAGAAACCTGTATGGTTGCAACAGATGAACGGTGAAGGGGATCGCCGGCCGGCAGGTCCTTTATCCCTGCAGTGACCAGGTATGCCAATGATGGTGCATTAACATTGGAGACAAAAAAAGAATAATCCTCAGACCAGGTAGTATCACTCAGGTTTTTATCAACTTCATCCCATCCCTCTCCTTTGTCACGCCATACAGAGAAGAGCACTTCGCCAGAGGGGAGGGGATTGTTCCATTTGAGATCGATGCGCGTGCCCGTATGGCCATATGTCAGCACAATATTTCTTGCCGGTGATGAGGTGGTGGCCGGCACATCACAGCTGTTGACCGCAGCGAAGGCATAAAGATTGACCATGGCGGTATCAGCAGCCGGAAGCGAAAAGCTGATCACTCCGCCTGATCCTTTGGCAGAGGAAGTAACTGACCATGATGATGTAACAGGGTTATATTTTAAGAGATCGAAATCATTAATATCTGTGACCTGATCATAGCTGCCCGAGAGTGTCAGCCCTCCGCCCTCAACAATTATTGCGTCAATGCTTACCCATTCCGGAGCTCTCACGCTGCTGGTGGTGGCACAGACCCTGTTAGACGAAGATATGCCTTCAGCATTTACCAT
>CAYQNT010000044.1:6381-6643 GCA_964418865.1 uncultured Rikenella sp. | reverse complement strand
GAAAACAATACTCCGTAGCCGGGTCATAATCGGTAAAGGCGTAAGTGGTAGCAGATGAGTCTATTGTGACATTTGTCAATGCCGGTCCGCCTCCTTTGACAACCGTTAGCCTGTAGCTCCCAGCCGGGTGTGATGTATTCACATACGGAGTCCATGACAGCAATATCCTGTTGTTGCACGTGTCATTGAGAGCTGAGAGAAAAATGGTGCTGAGACTGTTGCTCAGCGGGCTTGGATTACCAGATGAATCCATGGCAGCAAC
>CAYQNT010000044.1:0-6355 GCA_964418865.1 uncultured Rikenella sp. | reverse complement strand
GCCGCAGAAGCATAATGAGTGTAATTAGTAATATAGGGTGACCAGACTGTATCAATAACGGGGGCAGTGGCACCAAGATCTGTGTATATCATATAGCACCACACATCGGGCGAGACCGATGGGATCCAGCTCAGGGTGGCAAATCCGGTTGCAGGATCAACAGTGACTATGTCAAGCACCGGCGATGCCGGTTGTATCTTGTCTTGCCCGGAAAGGGTGAGAGACAGAATGAGAGACATGAGGGTCAGCGCTGTCAGCCTGGGTCTGTTCATTTTGCTCCAGCTATGATCTCATAGGTATCTTCTGCATTGAAATACCTGTTGAAGAGCTCTTTTATTTCACCGGGGGTGATTGTTCTGGCAGTGTTGACGAACTGAGTATAGTAGTCCATGCCGGCATCATAGTCTATTACTTCTCTTATTGCTTCCGCAACTGCAAACGGACCGTCAAACATCCTGGCAATCTCTCCCATGAGATGGTTCCTTACAAGTGCCATCTCTTCACTGCTCACTTCAGTCTCGCGTAACAGAGCTATCTCCTTTTTTATCTCTTTCAGCGTCTCTTCACGGTATATGGTTGCTACGTCGGTCATGATTGTAATGTAACCAATATCATGAAAGGCCCCGGAGACAGCATGTATCCCATAGGTGTAACCCTTCTCTTCCCGTATATTTCGCATAAGCCTTGACCCGAAGTAACCTCCAAGGATCATTGTGGCTACTTGAAGGCCCTGATAGTCAGGGTGATCACGCGTGATAGCTTTCCATCCCATTCTGACGGTACTCTGTACCGCGTTGCTTACCTCCCGGAACAGAACGCCGGGGCTGGAAGTTTCAAAAACCATCAATGGCAGTGCCGGTCTCTGCCACTCTTCACCGCTGCCTCCTGAAAAATATCTCTCAAGCACAGGCAGGGCCAGTTCCGGATCCTTGCCAGCCACCGTGATATACATATTGGAAGGCCTGTAATGTTGTGAGTGGAAGGCACCCAGGTCGGCCGTAGTAAGTGAAAAGTAATTTTCCTTCTTGTTTAAGCGTCCGTACGGATTGCTCTCACCGCATAGAGCCTGGTAAAAGGCCTCACGGGCAATCACTGACGTCTTCTGTTTGGCGGTGAGAAAAGCCTGCAGTCTTTTCTCAGTGACCATCCTGAACTCCTTTTCCGGGAAGGAGGGGTGAAAGAGCACCTCTTCCGCCAGCTCCATCACAGCCTCTATCTTTCTGGGCAGTGTTAACACCACCAGACCGGCCGTGTCTTTGTCAGCCATATGGTTAAACACTGCTCCTGTGCTGTCAATAAGATCATTGAGCGTGGCAGCGTCATGCCTGTCTGTACCCTCGGTGAGCATGACATTTGTTGTTGTTGCAGCCAGCGGAGCCTTCTCCATGATCTGCCCGGCAGGGAAAACGAATTCTATCCTCAGGAGATCAACAGTACCATTTCCCAGGAGGAACACCGGCACCCCGCTGGCCAGCCTGGTCATCTCCGGGAAGGAGGTGTCACCCGGTGAAGGGGTGATAATAACGGGGGTTTGCCTTTCAATGGGTGCTTTCATCTCTCTTCCTGTAGGTAATATATAACACTGCAGTTCTCAGGACGGAATGTACGCAATGAGGTTTCGGCTATCTCATCAACAGTCACACTCATGAATTGCTCTGTCTCTCTGTTGATGCCGCCGGCATCACCCATGAGCTCATGGAAAGCAAGATTGAAGGCTTTGTTTGAGGCGTTGAGATAAGAGATAAGCCGGTGTGACTCATAGCGGTTGCGCGCCTTCTCCAGCTCGGCTACAGTTACCGGCTCTGTTGTCAGTCTGCCCAGCTCTTCCGTAACAGCCTCCTCAGCCAATCTGATGTCAACGCCCTCTTTCAGTCTGCCGTTGAAGATGACCAGTCCGGGATCGATCTCTCCTGACAGGTATATATCTGCGCTGCTGAACAGCTCCTTCTTTCTGACAAGAATGTCAGGAAAGCGTCCGGAATTACATCCTGCAAGTACATCAGTAAGAAGGTCAAGAACATAGAAATCACGACTCTCTCTGCCCAGAGTATGAAAGACCATAACCAGATGGGAGGCCGGCACTGTGCGTTGCACCGTTATCTCACGCCGCCCTTCCTGTTCCGGCTCATGTGGCAGTGATCTGCTATTGCGAACGACGGCGGGGATATCGCCGAACCATCTTTCTGCCAAACGGAAGACCTCGTCAGGTCTTATATTACCTGCAACGCTGAGTATGGCATTGGATGGATTGTAGAACCTGGAATAGAATCGCCTGGCAGAATCACTGTCTGCGCTCTCTATGTGCTTGATATCCATACCTATGGCAGGCCAGCGGTATGGATGTACCTTAAAAGCAAGGGGTCTGAGCAGCAGCAGAAGGTCTCCGTAAGGCTGATTAAGATAACGCTGCCGGAATTCCTCAATGACTACGCTCTTCTGGTTCATCACCCTCTCCTCTGAGAGGTCAAGACCGGTCATACGGTCCGCCTCAAGCCATAGAGCGGTCTCGAGGTTATTAGCAGGCAGGGTGATGTAATAGTTGGTCAGATCATTGTTGGTGAACGCGTTGTTCTCACCGCCCGACATCATCACCGGTGTGTCAAAGAGAGGAACTCCCTTAGTGCCTTCGAACATCAGATGCTCAAAGAGATGAGCTAAGCCAGTGGCCCCGGAATCTTCATCACGTGACCCCACATCATACAGAATGTTAGTGGTGACCATGGGAGTGCCTGTATCACGGTGTGCAATCACCTTCAGGCCGTTAGCAAGAGTATGCCGTTCAAATTTGAACATATGTGCAAATATATTTCAAACTTACCAAAATAAACTTCAGCTCCTCAAATTATTATATATTTGTGACTTATATACTATTTTTTTTATAAACATATCATTGAATCCTCTGGCTATTAAGAACATAAAACAGTTAAAAGTCTTTATGAACGACCCGCACAGGCTTGTTTATCTGCTCAGTTTTGTGGTAGGATTGGTAAGCGCAATAGCAGCGGTTGTGATGAAGAATACTATCCATTTTACGCATGTTCTCTTCACCCAGGGTGTCATGAAAGGGGCAGGAGGGATACTGACTCTGGCCTATCCTCTAGTCGGCATATTTCTTACTATTCTGGCCTTGAAGTATCTGGTTCGTGACAATATCTCGCATGGCATCAGCAAGGTACTCTTTGCCATCTCACAACGAAAGAGCTACATCAAGCCGCACAATAACTGGTCGTCCATTCTTGCCAGTTCACTCACTATTGGCTTCGGTGGCTCGGTGGGAGCCGAGGCCCCGATAGTCCTTACCGGCGCTTCCATCGGTTCAAATATAGCCCGGTATTTTAATCTTAATTACAAGTATGTCACACTGCTGCTTGGCTGCGGGGTTGCGGGTGCAATATCAGGCATCTTTAAAGCTCCCATTGGGGGTATTCTTTTCACTCTTGAGGTTCTGATGCTTGATCTGACATTGTCATCAATAGTGCCTCTGCTTATATCTTCTGTCACCGCAGCAGTAGTCGCATTTTTCTTTATGGGCCACAATGTGCTTTTCTCTTTCCAGGTAAGCCAGGCCTTCCATCTTGGAGAACTGCCCTATTACGTTATTCTGGGTGTCTTCTGCGGATTTATAGGCCTCTATTTCACCAAGACAACGGTGGGCGTTGAGAAACTGTACAGGAAAATTAAGAACAAGTGGATAAGGATGACTATTGGCGGATTGCTCCTGGGTGTGTTAATCTATTTTTTGCCGTCACTCTACGGTGAGGGTTATGATACAGTACTGCTTCTCCTTAGTACTGGTGCAGCTAATGAGCCGGGCGTAGTCATGTTTGGCGCGGTAGCATCACATTTTTGGGTCTTCATGGCCATATTGGCGGCACTGATACTTCTAAAGGTGGTTGCCGCAGCCACAACAAATGGCGCTGGCGGGGTTGGGGGTATAGTCGCACCTGTACTCTTCACAGGGGGAGTAGCAGGCTATTTTTTCAGTGGTATGGCAAACAACCTCTTCGGCCTTTCACTGATTGATAGCAGCTTTACACTGACTGCCATGGCAGGGGTGTTCGCTGCCGTCCTCCATGCACCACTGACTGCCATATTTCTTATAGCCGAAATATCAGAAGGATATGAACTCCTTATTCCTCTTATTCTGACCTCTACAATTGCATTCATTACCGCCAGAAGTTTTAATAAATACTCAATATACAATGAGGTGCTGGCCGCCAGCGGCGAGCTGATAACGCATGACAAGGATAAAGCCGTGATGATACTGCTCGACTGGACCAAAGAAGTTGAAAAAGATCTCCTGACGGTCAAACCTGAAGGTACCCTTGGCGACCTGGTAAAACAGATAACCAGGTCAAACCGAAATATATTTCCGGTGGTTGATGAGTTCAATATACTGGAAGGAGTGGTTTTGCTGGATGATGTGCGTGACAAGATGTTCAAGACTGAACTGTATGACAAATTGTTGATCAGAGATGTGATGACTATCCCGCCTTCATATATTGATCTGAATGAAAGGGGAGATGCAGTGCTTGAGGCTTTCGAAAATACCGGGGCATGGAATCTCCCCGTTCTTGATAAGGGACGCTACGTCGGCTTCATCTCTAAATCGAGGATATTCTCGGCCTATCGTGAGCTACTCAGACAGTTTTCTGAAGAATAATAATTGACTGACTCTGAAAGTGTTGCTATACAGCTGATGATTAGCAATATAAATCGATCTATTTGGATCTCCTATTACTGTAGCCAGCGCATTTCTCATTCATCTAAAAGGGCAAAAAGGGTATCATGAGTAAAATTAATTTTTAAATGTATCTTTGCTTTATTACTGCCCGCAGTCACCTTTCTTCCGGGCAGATTTATTATAATCAGACAAAGAACCTACCATGGAAAGAGACAGTGTAATATTTGATCTTATCACGCGTGAGCGTAAACGTCAGACTGACGGAATTGAACTCATTGCTTCAGAGAATTTTGTGAGCCCTCAGGTGCTGGAGGCTATGGGCTCAGTACTTACCAACAAGTATGCTGAGGGGTACCCCGGGGCAAGATATTACGGAGGATGCGAGGTTGTTGACATGGTTGAGCAGCTGGCCATAGACAGGCTTAAAGAGCTCTTCAATGCTGCCTACGCCAATGTTCAGCCTCATTCAGGAGCCCAGGCAAACATGGCTGTCTTCCTCACCGTGCTTAAACCAGGAGACACCTTTATGGGACTGGATCTGTCACACGGAGGACACCTCTCCCACGGCTCTCCGGTGAACTCATCAGGAATGCTTTACAGACCGGTAGCTTACGCCGTGAAAGAGGAGACCGGAAGAGTCGATTATGATATGATGGAGGAAATCGCATTGCGCGAAAAGCCTAAAATGATAGTAGGAGGCGCCTCAGCTTATTCACGGGAGTGGGATTATGCCAGGATGCGCAACATAGCCGACAAGATCGGAGCTATACTGATGATAGATATGGCACACCCGGCAGGTCTGATTGCAGCTGGACTGCTTGATAACCCCCTGAAACATGCTCATATTGTTACATCTACCACCCATAAAACACTCAGAGGCCCGCGTGGAGGTATTATCCTTATGGGAAGCGACTTCCCGAATCCATGGGGCGTGACCACACCAAAAGGCGAAGTAAAAATGATGTCCGCCATGCTCAACTCAGCCGTTTTCCCAGGTATTCAGGGTGGACCGCTGGAGCATGTAATAGCATCAAAGGCAGTATCATTCGCTGAAGCTCTGACACCAGCGTTCAAAACCTATCAGCAGCATGTGAAGAAAAATGCCGCAGTGATGGCTGATGCCTTCATGGCATTGGGATATAAGGTGATATCCGGAGGTACAGACAACCACTCTATGCTTATAGATCTGAGAACCCGGTTCCCTGAAATATCCGGTAAGAAGGTTGAGAATACCCTCGTTAAGGCTCATATAACAGTTAACAAAAACATGGTGCCATTTGACTCACGTTCACCCTTCCAGACATCGGGATTAAGGGTGGGTACCCCGGCTATCACAACAAGAGGACTCGTAGAATCAGACATGAGTGAGATTGTCAGGCTCATTGATGAGGTCCTCGTCAATATCGATAATGAATCTGTCATCTCTGCCGTTGGGAAAAAAGTGGTCAGCATGATGAAAGATTATCCACTTTTTGCCATGTAGGAAATATCTAATTCATTTCGTATTTTTGATATTATGGAAAAAGTTAACTCCCGGACGGCAGATATAATATTTGTGGTTGATGATGATCCGGTCATTACCGGCCTGGTTGCTGCCCGTTTTGAGGCCCTCGGATACAGGGTAAAGACTTTTGCATTATCCACACCGTCTATTTTTGGTTTGATCGGCGC